>NZ_DBMDDV010000006.1:0-99923 GCF_057431175.1 Gemmiger sp.
CTCACTTGTGCCGAAGATAGTTGGCTGGAAACGGCCTGTGAAAATAGGTAGATGCCGGCTTCTCGTAAAAAGGCCCTGTTCATCCTAGTGATGAGCAGGGCGTTTTTGTTTATTATAGCGCTGCAGGGGCCGGGTCTGCCCGGCCTTCGGTTTTAAATTGCAATAACGGCGAAGTGGCCGGGTGGACTATATTTTGCGCCTGCGTTGTTGACAAATCAATAATAATACAGTATACTAACACGTATTGTTGAGTAATCACTGAAAGGTATGGGCAGATTGAAAGTAAAAACAAATTTTAAAAAGAAAGTTATGGCGGCGGTTACAGTCGTTGCTGTCGTATTGGCGGCGGTGCTGCTGGCGGTCAGCGTGTATCTGGTGAATTATGCCATTGGCCGCAGCGGCAGCGGCGGCGACCGTGATGTGGCGCTGGAAGTGGAAGCCTCGCCGGACAGCGTGGAGGCAGTCATTGCAGCGAATAAAGCGCAGTGTAAGGGAAAAATTGACGCTTTCACACAGGAAAATCCCGGGGAAAACCTGGCGATCACTTCCCAAGATGGACTAACGCTGCACGGTGTCTGCTACAACCATGCGGACGCAAACAGCCACCGCTGGGCCATTGTGCTGCACGGCTACCGCGGAGACTACACCGGGGCGCTGTGCCTGGCAGAACCTTACTATGAGGCTGGCTACCAGGTCATTGCACCGGATCTGCGCGCCTGCGGTGAAAGCGAAGGCAGCTATGTGGGCATGGGCTGGCTCGACCGCGAGGATATCTTGCAGTGGATCGACTATATCACGGTGCGCGACCCGCAGGCAGAAATCGTCATTCATGGCATTTCAATGGGCGCAGCCACCACGATGATGACTGCGGGTGAAACCACGCCCGACGCCGTGAAGGCGTTTGTCGAGGATTGCGGGTACACAAGCGTCTGGGATGTTTTTTCCAGCGAGCTGCAGCTGCGGTTCGGGTTGCCGGAATTTCCGATCCTGTACACGGCCAGCGCTGTGGCAAAGCTGCAGGCGGGGTACAGCTTTACCGAGGCCAGTGCGCTTCAGCAGGTGGCGCACTGCGAGAAGCCAATGCTTTTCATTCATGGTACGGCAGATGATTTTATCCCCTATGAGATGATGGATGCGCTTTACAGCGCGAAGCCCGGGGACAACAAAGCGGAGTTGACCGCAGAGGGCGCGGGGCACGGTGAGGCACTTTACGCGCTGGGTGGCACGTACTGGGATACCGTGTTTGCGTTCCTTGAACCCTATATGAACTGATGCAAAACGGCGCGGCCTGCGGGCTGCGCCGTTTTTGTGTTACCGTGCCGCGCCCCGGCGTACAATGCAGCAGAGGGAGGGAGTACAGATGGAATATATCGTCATAGAAAAATTCTTGCACCCAAATGAAACGGAACGCCGTGCGGCGCTGGCGCAGCTTCTGCGGCAGGCAGAAAATGCCCCCGCGTAAGGGGTGGGCGGCGGTATACTGCCGCCTGAGCAAGGAGGACGAGGACAAAGCCGCGGCGGAGTCCGAGAGTATCCGCAATCAGCGGGCACTGCTGCTGGATTGGGCGGCGACGCACGGCTACCATGTTTACAAAGTCTACACCGATGAAGACTACTCAGGCATCGACCGGGCGCGGCCGGGGTTCAACGCCATGCTGAACGACGCGCGGCAGGGGAAATTTGAGGTCATCCTAGCCAAAACGCAGTCCCGCTTTACCCGCGATATGGAGCTAGTGGAGCGTTATCTGCACGGCCTGTTCCCCGAGTGGGGCGTGCGATTTATCGCCGTGCTGGATCATGTGGATACCTGCGACCCGGCCGGGAAAAAGGCGCGGCAGATCAACGGCCTTATCAACGAGTGGTATCTTGAAGACTTATCCGGCAATGTGCGGGCTGTGCTGGACCACAAGCGGCACAGCGGGTGCTACATCGCCAGCTTTGCGCTGTACGGCTACCGCAAGGACCCCGCCGACCACAACCGGCTGGTTATCGACCCGCCCGCAGCGGCGGTGGTGCGGCGTATCTTTGCCCTGTATGTGCAGGGGGCTGGCGCGGGAAAGATCGCGCAAACATTGAACGCCGAAGCCATCCCCCCGCCGTCCGTTTACCGCGCAGCGCAAAGCGGCCAACCCGCCGCAAAGCCAACACTGTGGAGCAAGGCAACTGTGCGGCGCATCCTGTCCAACAGCACCTATGTCGGCGACATGGAGCAAGGGCGCGTGCGCAAGCTGAACTACAAATCAAAAAAGGCCATCCGGCTGCCCCGCGACGAGTGGATCATCGTACCGGGCACTCACGAGGGCATCATCAGCCGACGGCGCTTTGCGGCCGTGCAAAAGCAGCTGGCAGCCCGCAGCCGTGCCGCACACGGAGAAACACAACACCCACTGGCGGGGCTTGTCCGGTGCGGTATGTGCGGCGGAAAGATGGAACTGACCGGCAGCGGCCCGCGCCGTTACTACCGCTGCTGCACAGCGGCCAAGAGCCGCGCGGCCTGTCCGGGGCAGCCATATCTGCCCATGCACGACTTAGAAAAGCTGGTGCAGTCCAAACTGCAAACCTATACACCCCAGCCGCTGACCTATGCCCTGGTGCACGCCCTGATACAAACGATTGTCGTCAGTCCGCCAGAAAACGACCGGCGCACGATAAAAATAATCTGGCGCTTTTAACGGCCGTGTAATACCGTACTGTGTGGAGGAAACGCCATCCCAGGTAGGGTAGACCTCACTGGACGCGACGTTGGCGATGTAGGACTGAAAATTGACCGTCACATTTCTGACGTTGGCGGATGGTTTCCCCAGATGCACCGTGATTTTTTTCGGCACGACGACCCGGGCCAGGACGTCGCCGGGTAAGAGTTCCTCCGGTGCCGGGCCGCTGCCGCCGTCCCCGGCAAACAGCGTGTGGGGCGGGATGGTGACGACATCAGGATCCGTCTCGCCGCCCGCTGTCCGTGCGGCGCTGGGGATGCCGCCGTTGGGCAAAAGCGACAGCCGGGCCACGGTCTGTTGGCCGTCAAAGACCTGCACGCCGTTCAGCACGACCGTTTGCCAGCCGTCCAGTACGGCCTCTACGCTGTAAATCGCGTAGGGGCGCACCGCTGAGTTGGCCTCGTCCAGACTGTACGCGGCGTCGGGGGCGGGCAGGTCGGCGGCTTCGGCAAAGCCGTCCGCGTCGGCCGTCAGGTGGGCGAGCGCCGCGCCGTTCTCGTCCAGCACGGTCAGGGCGACACCGGCCAGCGGGGCCGCCTGCCCCGCCGATGTGTAAATTTGGATACTGCCATTGGCCATAGCAAAACACCTCCTGTCCCACGCTATGCAGCGGCGCGAAAACGTGCTACAATAGGGGAAAAGGAGGCGGGCGCATGATTTATCTTTCCGGGTTTCGGTTCCCCGGCGCGGCGCAGGAGGCCAACTACATGGCGAACAGCTGGCGGGCAAAGCAGACCTGCTATGATTCCTACTATCCGTTCGGGCTGTTTGAGGGCCGCACGCTGCCGGAG
Organism: Gemmiger sp.; assembly: GCF_057431175.1. Taxonomy (NCBI): domain Bacteria; kingdom Bacillati; phylum Bacillota; class Clostridia; order Eubacteriales; family Oscillospiraceae; genus Gemmiger; species Gemmiger sp. The sequence continues at coordinate 3,506 of NZ_DBMDDV010000006.1, forward strand.
CTGGATTTGCTGGAAATCACGATTTTGTACGGCGGCAACGGCAGCGGCAAGACGACACTGTTAAATGTGATGGCCGACGCATTGAGGCTGCATCGCCGGGCAGAGTACAACCGCACGCCGTTCTTTGACGATTACGTGCGCCTGTGTGAGCCGCGCACAATGCGCCCGGTGCCGGCAGGCAGCCTGATCTTGACGAGTGATGATGTGTTTGACTATATGTTGGACCTGCGGGCGCTGAATGACGGCGTAGATATGCGCCGCGAACAGATGTTTGCAGATTATAATTCGCTGCGGTGTGAAAAGTTCCAGATGCACGGTATGCAGGACTATGACCGGCTCAAGCAGGTCAGCGCAGCGCGGCGGTACAGCCAGTCCCAGATGGCCCGACGCACGCTGCCCGCCAATGTGCGCACCCGCTCCAACGGCGAAAGTGCGCTGGCAGTGTTCAGTGAGCGCATCCGCGAGAACGCGCTCTACCTGCTGGACGAGCCGGAAAACAGTCTTTCGCCCGCGCGGCAGTTGGAATTGGCACAGTTTTTGCATGATTCGGCGCGGTTTTATAACTGCCAATTTGTCATCGCGACCCACTCACCGTTTTTGCTGGCCATGCCCGGGGCGCGAGTGTATGATTTGGATGCCGAGCCTGTCACAACACGGAAGTGGACGGAATTGGAGAATGTAAGGGCAACATGGGAGTTTTTCCAGGCGCATAGGGATGAGTTTGCATAGAGCGTCTGGTGGAAAATTCAGCCAACAGCATTTGCCGCAACCACGCCGGAACCCACAATGCCGTCGCTGCCAAGGAGGGTGACGTGGTAGTAGGTCATCGGCAAATCGGACTGCTCCATCAGCTGTTTGACCTCCCGCAAAACCGTCTGCACATCCGTCTCCGTCGCCGCCGTCGGCCAGAAAATGGTGAGGGTAAGACAGGAGGGAACTTTGTCCAGAATCGCTTCATCCATCGGGGCATCAAGATAAATCACATCGCTGTAATGTTCCGTATGCGGGGCATAGCCGCTGCTGCTGTCCGCGTCTGGCTCTACGCAGAGTTCCACTTGGAGGGTGCCGTCCAAATCCGACCGGTCGCTCAGAGCGTCAAACGTCCGCTGGGCCTTGTCGGTCAACGCTTGTTCCATCCGCTGACGGGCGGTCACGCCGTTGGTCACAGCGTCGGTGGTGCCATAGTCATCCAGCCACAGCCACTTGCGCGTCTCCACTGTGAAATGGGTATCAGGGCTTTGGTCGGATTGCACCTCGACAGAATAATTGAAATAGTAGGAATACCAGCTGCCCTTCGGCGCGGTAAAGGTCTGGCCGGGAAAACGCTGCTCAGCATAGCGGATGGCCCGTTGCTGCGCCCACGCGCCGCTGATGGGGTCGCCGTTGACCGTGTAGGCAAACAGCGCAACAAGCAGCGCCGCCGCCAAAGCCAGTGCCAGCCAGCCGCGAACGCGCCGCCGCAGTCTGCACAGAATTCTTGCATCATCCGGGAGGATATCCGGGGCGGGGGAGGGCGTATCCCCGCATTCGGCCTGCCACACCGCGCGGCATTCGGGGCAGGCGGCCAGATGGGCACGCACGGCGGCTTCACTCTCGGGGGCGGCCACACCGTCCAGCACCAGCGGCAGCAAATCGCGGCAAATGCCGCAGGAAATTTTCTCGGGCGTCATTCGTATCCCTCCTTCGTCAAATCCGCACGCAGCCGGGCGCGGGTGCGGTGTTCAATCACTCGGGCGGAGTTTTCGGTAATGTCCAGCCGCGCGGCAATCTCGGCGTAGCTGTACCCTTGCGCCCGCAGCAGTACAATGTCCCGGGGGCGGTCGCCGTAGCCGTCCAGCAGTTCGCGCACGCGGTGCAGCAGGGCGCGGGTCTCAGTGTGGGTATGCAGGGTGTCATCGGCCAAGTATTGCGCGGTCACCAGTTCGTCGGTGCTGACGGTGGGGTGCTGCCGCCGCAGGCTTTCGCACCAGGCGTTTCGGGCAATCGTGAAGAGCCAGGTCTTGACGCCGCTTTCGCCACGGAACGTCACCGCGCCCTTCAGCGCCCGCAGGAATGTCTCGCTCAACAGGTCTTCCGCCGCGGCGGAGTCGCGGGTCAGGCGGCAGAGATAGCGGTACAGGTCGGCGCGGTAGAGGGCGTACAGTTCATCCAACTCGGGTATATTCATATGGTGCGCCCCCCTTTCTGCTCTTATATCATTAGAGTACACAAAGCGGCAAAATATTACAAGCCGCACAAAAATAAAAACGCCCGCAGGCGTGGTGGAAAACCACACCTGCGGGCGAAATGCTTATTTCAGGCAGCTGAAAAATCAAGCCTTGTTGGCAGAGCCGAACAGCTCGATCTTCTCGCGGACGGTAGCCTTGATGGCCTCGGCGCCGGGGGCGAGCAGCTTGCGGGGATCGAAGCCCTTGCCCTCGAGATCCTTGCCGGCCTCGATGTACTTGCGGGTAGCATCGGCAAAGCTCAGCTGGCACTCGGTGTTGACGTTGATCTTGGAGACGCCCAGGGAGATGGCCTTCTTGATCATCTCGTCAGGAATGCCCGTGCCGCCGTGCAGGACCAGAGGAATGTTGTCGGTGGCGTTGTGGATCTTGTCCAGCGCGACGAAATCCAGGCCCTTCCAGTTGGCGGGGTACTTGCCGTGGATGTTGCCGATACCGGCAGCCAGGAAATCGATGCCCAGGGATGCGATCTTGGCGCACTCAGCGGGGTCAGCAACCTCGCCCATACCGATGACGCCGTCCTCCTCGCCGCCGATGGAGCCGACCTCAGCCTCGATGGACAGGCCGTGGTCATGGGCCAGGGCGACCAGCTCGGTGGTCTTGGCGACGTTCTCGTCGATGGCGTAGTGGCTGCCGTCGAACATGATGGAGGTGAAGCCTGCGGCGACGCAGGCCTTAGCGCCCTCATAGGTGCCGTGGTCCAAATGCAGGGCAACGGGAACGGTGATGCCCAGGCTCTCGTCCATGGCCTTGACCATGGCGGCCACGGTCTTGAAACCGGTCATATATTTGCCAGCACCCTCAGAAACACCGAGGATGACGGGAGAGTTCATCTCCTGCGCGGTGAGCAGGATACTCTTGGTCCACTCCAGGTTATTGATGTTGAACTGACCGACTGCGTAATGACCATCGCGGGCCTTCAGCAGCATATTGGTAGCATTTACCAGCATAGAACATACCTCCACGTAAAACGTTATCAGTAGTGACGTACCGATGTCCGGTGCGCCATCAAGTCTATTATAACCCGACTTTGACAAAAAATCAACAGGTTTTTTCGCGGTGGAAGATGTACTTTTGTCACAACCGGAAAGAACGCACGGATTTTGTGCAGTTTTTGTAAATTTTGTAAGGAAAACCAGAGGTTTCGCCTTAAAAATCAGCGTTATTCCAGGTTGACAACCGGGTTTATCCGGGCTGTTATGTGGAAAATTTCTCCACTGTGATTGTTGAAAACTTGGTGGAAATGGTGGAAAAGCCCATCGTAAAGCAGATTTTTAACACTTTCCACAGAGTTTTCAACAGGTGGAAAACCCGGTTGGCTCTACGCTTTGTATAAACAGCGATGTTTCGACAAGGCGCAAAAACGATTTGCACTTTTGGTGTATTTCGGGCGGCAAAGTTGTAAAAATGCGCCCGGCGGGCCGCAAATGGCGCAAAAAAAGATGACAAAGCCCCCATGAGTGTGCTATACTGTTATCTGATTATAGAGCATAGTCGATAACTGTCGGCTTTTTACGATACAGATGGAGGACACTATGGAAAAATTCGCCCGCGACCGCGAACTGGCACCCGACCGTGCTGAACGCACCGACACCCTGGTATGGGGCAAAAATGCCGTGACTGAACTGCTGAAAAGCGGCGGCGCGGTGGACACGGTCTACCTGACTGACACGATGCCCCAGGCGGTGGCGGGCTATTACACCGCCCTGTCCAAGGAGAGCGGCGCGGTCGTCAAGCGCGTGCCCGCCAACAAATTGCAGAAGATGTGCGGCACGCCGGACCACCAGGGCGTGGCTGCCCGCGCAGCCGAGGTCGAGTACGCGAACTTGGACGATCTGTTCAAGGCCGCCGACGCGAAAGGCGAGCAGCCGTTTTTGGTGCTGTGTGACGGTGTCGAGGACCCGCACAACCTGGGTGCTATCGTGCGCTCGGCTTACCTGTGCGGTGCGCACGGCGTGGTCATCCCCAAGCGGGGCGGCGTCGGCGTGACAGGCACGGTCATGAAGGCCAGCGCCGGGGCTGCCGCGCGGCTGCCCATCGCCCGGGTGCCCAATCTGGCGCAGGCCATCCGCACGATCAAAGAGCATAATATCTTTGTCTACTGCGCAGACCTGGGCGGTGCCCCGCTGGCCAAGACCGATCTGTCCGGCCCTGTGGCGCTGGTTCTGGGCAGCGAGGGCGGCGGCCCCGGTGCCCTGACCCGCAAGCTGTGTGACGCTGCTGTGACGCTGGAAATGGCCCCCGGCCAGGCGACCGGCGTGGACAGCTACAACGTCAGCGTCGCCGCCGGCATCCTGTGCTATGATGTGATGCGCAGACGGATTGCGAAGAAGTAAAAACGAAGTTCATCCTTTTACAAAGAGGAATCACCATGCCAAGCAAACGTACCAATGATTCGGTTGACCGTATTCTGGAAGACCTGAATATACAGCAGGCGCAGGCCGGGCTGCGGGACAGTGTCACCGACCACCAGGTCGATGAGATTTTGCGCAGCGTCGGCATTTCCACCGCGCCTGCACAGCCGGTCCAGGGCGGCTTTGCCTTTGAGGCGGGCGACGACCTGGACGCCCTGCTGAACGACCCCGGCCCTGCGCCGAGCCAGGCCGCCCCGCAGCCAAGGCAGGCCGCCTCGGCCCCGCGCCCTGTGCAGCCTGCGCCCCAGCCGACGGCCCCGCAGACACGACCAGCCGCCCCGGCGACCCAGCCGCCCCGGCAGGACCTGCCGATGGCGGACACCGGCACGACGACCTTCAGCGGCGACACGACCGGCACCGGCATCATCAAGGGCTTTCTGGTCAAGATGGCCCCGGAGGGCAGCAACGCCGACAGCGACGCGCTGAACCTGGGCAAAAACCAGTTCCAGAAATTCTTCAAAAACTCTGTCGCGGTCGTGCCCGATGAAAAGGGCCGCCTGCGGGAGCCGGGCAAGAAAAAGCGCGGCCTCTTCGGTATGAAATACGCCGACGACACCGGGGAATTTGTGCCCATCAATGTCTCGTTAGGCGGCGGCAGCACTGCGCCCAAGCAGCCCACGCCCGAACCGCCCGCGCAGGAGGAATACTACCCCGACGAGGAACCCGCTCCCGCCCGCCAGCCCGCAGCCAAAAAGCACGGCTTTTTCGGCGGCCTGTTCGGCGGGGAAGGGGAGACCGAGGAACTGATGATCCCCGAGGAACGCGTGGAGGAACCGACGCTCTCCCGCCCGGCGGTGACGCGGCCCGCCCCGGCGGAGGATACCTCCACCCAGGAGGTCTGGCGCAGCAAGTACACCCGCCCGGCCCGCCGCGCCGCCGAGGAAACCGAAAGCCGAACGCTGGAGCGCATCCAGAGCACGGTGGGCTACGCCCAGCAGCACCCCGCGCCGCCGTCCAACAGCGGCGCGACCGGCACGATCTACCGCAAAAAGCGCAACACGGTCGAGTTTACCCCCGGCCAGAAGATACAGGCGACCCCGCCGCCCCAGCCGATGCCGCAGCATGTCGGCGAACCGGTGGGTGAACCCATCGAGACGCCCCGCAATCAGCCTGCCCAGCCGCCGGTCTCCACCGGTTTCACGATGCAGATGGACGCGCTGGACGCCAAGCCGGTGGACAGCACCCAGGAATTCATGAGCGCTTACAACGCCGTGCGCCGTCCCCGCCCGGCTGCGCAGCCTGCCCCAGCGCCCCGGCCCGCCCCGCAGCCGAAGCAGCCGGAATCGGAAGAGGACGCCTACGACGACACCCTCGTCATCGGCGACCAGTCCCGAGAGGCCATCGAGGAGACCGGCGAACGGCTGCTGCCCCACCGCCAGCGCGACGATGTGGATACCCTTGTCGATACGCTGACCGGGCGCATCAAGCTGACCCCGGTTGCCCCGGCCCCGCAGCCCGCTCCTGCACAGCCTGCCCACACCGGGTTCACCCAGAACCTCGGCACGGTGCAGCCTGTCCCGGCACGGCCCGCGCAGGCCCACAGCGGCTACACGCAAGACCTGGCTGGCCCCGCCCCGGCAGAGCCGAACACCTCGGCTTTCGTCAGCGACATTGCAAATGCCATCAACAGCGAAAAAGAGGATGCGGCCCAGTACGCTGCCGCAGCGGCCCGGCTGACGGCCTCGCTGGCTGAGGACGCCGGTGCCACCCGCACCCGCACCCGCGCCCGCATCCCCACGGCAGCCGACGTGAAAAAGGCTGCCGCCCGCCTGACAGGCCCCGCCGCCGACGAGGGTGACGACAACACCGTCTCGCCGTTTGACACAGCGGAGATTCCTGTGCCCCACAGCCGTGAGTATGAGCGGGCCGAGGATGCCCCCGCCGTGCGTGCCGAGCTGGCAAAACGCCTGACCTGGGCCACGATCGGCTGTATCGCGGCAGGTGTGGCCGCAGCGGTCATGATCGTGCTGGCAGTGCTGCCTGCCCGGCCTGCCGCCCTGAACGATGCCACCGTCTACCCGGCGGTCATGCTCGTGCTGCTGCTGGCAGCCTGCGCCGCCAACTGGCAGACGTTTTTGAGCGGCTTCAAGGGCCTTGCCAAGATGCCCACGCCGGACAGCCTGGCCATTCTGCCCGCTCTCGGCGCGGCCATCCAGTGTATTGTGCTGCTGGCCACCGGCGGCTACACCGGCACGCTGCCGATGATGACCGGCCCGGCAGCGCTGGTGCTCTGCCTGAACGCTGTGGGCCGCCGCCTGAACGCGGTAACGGTCAGCGAGAACTTCCGGCTCGTCAGCGCCAAAGTCGAGCATTCCGTCGCCTACCGGCTCAAGGACGCCGGGGCGCTGAAAGCTGTCTCCCAGGGCCTGGCCGAGCCGCATCCCAGTGTGCTGGTCAGCCGTCCGACCCAAATTTTCCGCAGCTTTTTGACCAACAGTGCTGCCCACGGCACCAGTGATAAAAACCAGCAGCAGTTCGCCTGGGTGCTGGCGGCCTGCGGTGCGGCGGCGTTCCTTTTCACGGTTATTTCCACCAAGAACGCGGCCACGGCGGCCACGGCCATGGCGGGTGTGTTTTGCCTGGCGGCCCCGCTGGCCGGTACGCTGCTCTCGGCTCTGCCTGCCCGCATGATGCAGCGCAGCGCTGCCCAGGTGGGCGCGGTCATCCCCGGCTGGCGCGACATCCGCCAGCTGGGCCGCATCAATGTTATCCAGGTCACGGCGCGTGACCTTTTCCCGGCAGGGTGCGTCACGCTGGCGGGCATAAAGCCTGTCAAGCCCGAGCATATCGACACTGCCATCGTCTACGCAGCCTCTATCTTGTCCGAGGCCGGCCCCACCCTGCGGGACGTCTTTATGAATATGCTGGGGGAGAACCGCAGCCTGCTAGCCAAGGTCGACGACCGTGAGACGGTCTACGGCAAGGGCTATGTGGGCTGGGTCAACAAGCGCCGCGTCCTGGTGGGCAACCGCGCCCTGATGCAGGACTACGGCATCAAAATCCCCAGCCTGGAATATGAGCAGCACCATACTGTGAACCAGCGCCGGGTCATCTACCTGGCTGTATCTGGCAAGCTGTTTGCCATGTTCCAGGTAGCCTACCAGCGCGACCCCGACACCGCCGCCGTGCTGGAAACGCTGCACCACAACGGCCTGTCCCTGGTGGTGGACTGCGATGATTTCAACTGCGACGTCAAGCTGCTGGAGACTGCGTACAGCCTGCCCGCCGGTTCGGTCAAGGTGCTCTCCAGCGACGAACACCAGGCCATGGCCCCGGCGGTTGCCTGGCTGCCCGAGAGCGAGGGCAATATGCTCCATCTGGGCAGCTTCGCCAGCTTTGTCGGCGGGTTGGAGGCCGCCTCCGGCGCAGCCGAGGGCGAGCATAAGTCGGCCATCGTGCTGACGGTGAGTGTGCTGCTCAGCTGTGTGGTCGGCGTGTTGCTGACCCTGACCGGCGGCCTTGTCACGCTGCCGCTGCCCGGCATTGTGCTGTATCAGGCGGCGTGGTGTGTGCTGGCGCTGATCTTCCCGCTGCTGCAGCGCTACTAATGTAAAAAGAAAGGGGAAATCCCAATGTACCGTGCGCGCGAAAAACAGATGTCGATTTACGACTATCTGCCGCCCTACCATGGGGAGCTGTGCAACGCCAACCGTTGGGTGCAGCTGGCCGCCGCCATCGACTGGGATGGCTTTGAAAAGGCGTACAGCGAACTGTTTGCCCCCGGCGGCAAAGTGGCCCTGCCCGCCCGCGTGGCGCTGGGCTGCCGTATCATCCAGCTGCACTACGGTGTATCGGACCGCGAGGTCGTGGCGCTGGTGCAGGAAAGCCCCTATCTGCAATATTTTTTAGGGTTTGAAAATTTCACCGACGAGGTGCCGTTTTCTTCCCGCACGGTGGCGCGGTTCCGCGCCCGCATCCCCGATAAGGCTGTGCGCCCGGCAGTCCGCCTGCTGCGCAGCTTTCAGTGACCCATAATTTCATTATAGAGAGGTATTCATGGAATTGTTTGTAGACGCCCTTCTGGACGCCTTGGTCGATGGCGTAAAAATGCTGCCGTTTCTCTACTTGGCCTACCTGCTGATCGAATGGCTGGAACGCCACCACGGCGAGAGCATTGAAGGTGCCCTCGCAGGCGGCGGGCGCTGGGGGTTCATCCCCGGTGCGCTGCTGGGCTGTGTGCCGCAGTGCGGCTTCAGCGCGGTAGCCTCCAACCTGTACGCAAGCCGGGTCATCACCCCGGGCACGCTGCTGGCCGTGTTCATTGCCACCAGTGACGAAGCCATCCCCCTGCTGGCGGCTGAGCCGTCCCAGTGGGTGACCCTGGTGCTGCTGCTGGCCTGCAAGGTGGCCTTTGCCATCGTGGGCGGCTGGCTGCTGGATATCCCGCTGCGCCATATCCTGCCCCACTCGCTCTACGGCGGGTATGAGGGCCACGCCGACGACGTGGACTGCCACGAGGAACACGAGGAGACGAGCAGCATCTTTTTGGCGGCTCTGCGCCACACGCTGGAAATTTTTGTGTTCATCCTGCTGTTCAGCTTTATCATCAGCCTGCTGTTTGAGGGCTTTGGTGAGGAACCCATCACGGCGGCACTGTCCGGCATGGGCATCTTCCAGCCGATGCTGACGGCGCTGGTCGGCCTTGTGCCCAACTGCGCGGTCAGCGTGCTGCTGGCCCAGCTCTACGTGCAGGGGGCCATCAGCTTCGGCAGTCTGTTTGCGGGCCTGACCGCCGGCGCAGGCGTGGGCCTGGCCGTGCTGTGGCGGGTGAACCCCAGCTGGAAGCAGAACCTTTTCATGACCGGCCTGCTCTGGGCCATCGGCGCAGCTGTGGGTATGCTGCTGCAGATACTGCCGATATAAAATAACACCAAGCGTAGGGCGGCATGCCCTCATGCCGCCGCGGCGGGGTGAGGACACCCCGCCCTACATTCGCGTGAGAACGCACTTTAAAACTGTATACTATACAATTTGTATATTTATAAGGAGGCTTCCCTATGCAATACAGCATTGAAAACGACATCCTTCGCCTGACCGTGGATACCCACGGCGCGGAGCCTGTCAGCGTCATCCACAAGCCCACCGGGGCTGAACTGCTCTGGAGAGGCGACCCCGCCGTCTGGGGCCGCCATGCGCCCATTCTGTTCCCCTACACCGGTAAGCTGACCGGCGGCAAGATGATTGCTAAGGGCGTGGAGTATGCAGGCGGCCAGCACGGCTTTGCCCGGGATGTGGAGCACACGATGACCCACCACACCGAAGCCCTGCTGGAATTTGAGCTGCACGCCAACGCCGAAACGCTTCCCAAATGGCCCTACGCCTTTGTGCTGCGCTCCACCTTCACGCTGGAAGGGGAGACCGTCCACCACACCCTGACCGTCGAGAACCCGGTGGAGGAAGAACTGCGCTTCGGCATCGGCTACCACCCGGCGTTCGCCTTCCCCTTCGATGACCGCCATGTCACCGAGGACTACGAGATTCGCTTTGACGGCATCGAGTCGCCGCTCTGCGTCAGCGCTCAGCCCAACGGCCTTCTCAACGGCGAGAGCTATTATCTCGCCCGCAACGTCGAGGCCATCCCCTTGACGGACGATTTGTTTGACAACGACAGTCACGCTATGGTCAACCTGCGCAGCGGCCATGTCTCAGTCATCGAGAAGGACACCGGCCGCAGCGTCATCTGCGATGTGTCGGACTTCCCCTACACGCTGATTTGGTCTGCTGCCAAAAAGCCGCTGCACTTTATCTGCATCGAGCCTTGGCACAGTCTGCCCGGCGAGGAAAACGGTCCCCTCGAATGGGAGCAGCGCCCCTGCGCCGCATCCCTCAAGCGCGGTGAAAGCTGGTCCACCACCCTGTCCACGACGTTTGTGCGGTAAAAATTGGCAAAGATGAAAACACTGAAAAAATATCGCTGGCCCCTCACCGGTGCGCTGCTGGGGGCGCTGATCTTTTTGCTGCTGTACGGTGTGCGGGTGCTGGACCCCACCAGCGTTGACTGGATCTTGAACAACCCCAGCCCCGACCCCGCGCAGCACTACCTCGGGTGGGAGCTGTTCCGCCGCAGCCCGGTACATCTGCCGTATATCGGCGCGAACTACAACGCAGTCTATCCCTTCCGCACCAGCGTCCTGTTTACCGATTCGCTCCCGCTGGCGGCGCTGCTGTTTAAGCTGCTGGGCGGCATCCTGCCCACCCGGTTCCAGTATTTTGGCTGGTGGGGGCTGTTCTGCTACATGATGCAGGGCGGGCTGGCGCAGGCCGTCATTGCCCGCATCGCGGGCGTGCAGCCCACATTTGGCCGGGGCGACAAGAGCAAGGCCGCCATCGCCATCATCATGAGCCCCGGCCAGACCGCCAAACTGTGGGGCAGTGTGTTGGGTGCGGGGGTGCTTGTGCTCTTCCCGGCGCTGACGATGCGCACTTTCGCCCATGAGGCGCTGGCCGGAACCTGGCTTGTATTGCTGGCGCTCTACCTCTGGCTGCGCAGCGACGAACTCATGTCTGCGACCCGCCGCGCCTGTCTGCTCTGGGGGCTGATGGGTCTGCTCTGCGCGGGCATCCATCTGTATTACCTGCCCATGGTCGGGCTGGTGCTGGTAGGGTACGCGGTGCGCCGCGCCCTGCAAAAGCGCAGCCCGGCGGCGGTGCTGCTGCCCATTGCCGCATTCTGCGCGGCGGCACTGGCCGAGCTGTTCCTGCTCGGCGCGTTTGCCGTCAACTTTGCAGGCTACTCCAACGGATATTTAAGCGGCGCGGACTATCTCGGCCTGTTTGTGCCGTGGCTCGCGCCAAGCTGGGAGCAAAATGTCTACATGGGCCTCGGCGCAGTGCTGGCTGTTGTGCTGGCGATTTTTAGCGTGGTCTGCAATGCCCGCAAGGCGGAGAAGTTCTTCACCGCGCACCATGACTGGGTCGTGGCGGGTGTTGTCGTGCTTGTACTCGACCTGCTGGCTGCGGGCGGCAACGCCATCACTGTGGGCGGCAAGACGCTGTTCACCGTGCCCATTCCGCAGTTCTTGATGGATTTTTGGGCGATGTTTTCCTCCTGCGCGCGTCTGGCGTGGGTGGCGGGTCTGCTGCTGGCTGTCGCCGCCTGCGGCCTGGTGCTGCGCTTTTGGCAAAAGGGCGTTGTACCCGCTTTGATGCTGGCCGTCTGCGCTGTGGCGCAGGGCTGGGGCCAGCGCGGGGAACTGTTCAACCGCTGGACGGACTACCATTACTACGGCTTCCGCTATGAGAACAAAACCCTGCTGACCGACCCCGCGTGGGAGAACATCGCCGCGAGCGGCAGGTACAGCCATCTTGCGTTTGCCAGCTTCGACTTTGAACATGACGAGTTCTGGGATCTGGTCGACTTTGCCGCCGACCACGGCTGGACCTCCAATAGCTTCTACATGGCGCATATGGACGGCAACCTTGCGGCGGTCACGCTGCCGGGCGAGCTGAACGAGCTTTCCGCTGACACGCTCTATGCCTTCATCGATGAGGACGAGCTGGCGCGGAACAGTTACGACCTGCACTATTACCGGCTGGATGGCATCCTGATCGGCAGCGTCGAGCCCATCGATGGCCTGGAGGAAGAGCCTGCGCCCGAAGTGCCCGCCCACACGATGGATTTGACGAAGTCGGATGTTGACCCGCTCTTTCTGGCGGCGGACGGCATTGTTCTGGGCATGAACGGTGAGATGATGACCGAGGAGTGGACGCTGTTCCCCGGGCGCTACCGTGTGACGCTGACCGGCAGCGGCTTTGACCACAGCTACATCTACGCCCGGTACGGCCTTATCAACGAGGAAACCTACAAGCTCGATATCGACTTTACCGGCATTGACCCCAACGAAATGACCTTTGAGTTCACGGCCACCGAGATGCTCCACTACTGGCGTGTTGCTGTCCATACTCTGGACGATGCCAATGTCACCGTCAACAGTGTGACGGTAGAAAAAATCGTATAAAAAACTGCCTGCAAATGCGATTCCATTTGCAGGCAGTTTTTTATACGGTACTTACTTAAATACTTACTTAAAACGCAACCTTTTTGGCAACGTAGTCGCGCAGCTCGGAAATCGGCATACGGATCTGCTCCATCGTGTCGCGGTCGCGGACGGTCACGCAGCCGTCGGCCTCAACCTTGTCGTCGCCCACGGTCTGGAAATCGACGGTGATGCACAGCGGGGTGCCGATCTCGTCCTGGCGGCGGTAACGCTTGCCGATGGAACCGGCGTCGTCGTAGTCCACCATAAAGTCCTTAGCCAGCTCGTTGCGGATCTCCATCGCCTTGTCGCCCAGCTTTTTGGACAGGGGCAGCACGGCGCACTTGAACGGTGCCAGGTAGGGGTGCAGATGCAGCACGGTACGCACATCCTCCTTGCCCTTGGCATCGACAAGGTGCTGCTCATCGTAGGCCTCGCACAGGAAAGCCAGCGCCACGCGGTCACAGCCCAGAGACGGCTCGATAACATAGGGGATGTAATGCTCGTTCGTCTCGGGGTCAAAGTACTCGAGCGACTTGCCGGAGGCCTCCTGATGGCGGCTCAGGTCGTAGTTGGTGCGGTCGGCAATGCCCCACAGCTCGCCCCAGTCGGTGAACGGGAAGGCATACTCAATGTCGGTGGTGGCGCGGGAGTAGAAGGCCAGCTCGGCGGGCTCATGGTCGCGCAGGCGCAGGTTCTCTTCCTTGATCCCCAAGCTCAGCAGCCAGTTCTTGCAGTAGTCCTTCCAGTAGGCGAACCACTCCAGATCGGTGTTGGGCTTGCAGAAGAATTCGCACTCCATCTGCTCAAACTCGCGGGTACGGAAGGTGAAATTGCCCGGGGTGATCTCGTTGCGGAACGCCTTGCCCACCTGGCAGACGCCGAAGGGCAGCTTGCGGCGGGTGGTGCGCTGGATGTTCGCGAAGTTGACGAAGATGCCCTGCGCGGTCTCGGGGCGCAGATAGCAGGTGGAGGAGGAATCCTCGGTAACACCGATGGCGGTCTTGAACATCAGGTTGAATTTACGGATGGGGGTAAAGTCATGCTTGCCGCAGACGGGGCAGACGACCTCATCATGGCTGGCGATAAAAGCATCCATCTCATCAAAGGTCATGGCATCCACATCCACGCCCTTGCCCTGCTCACACTCGGAGATCAGCTTATCAGCGCGGTGACGGCTCTTGCAGGCGCGGCAGTCCAGCAACGGGTCCGAGAAGCTGGACACATGGCCGGTGGTGACCCAGGTCTGGGGGTTCATCAGGATGGCGGCGTCCAGGCCGACATTGTAGGGGCTTTCCTGCACGAACTTCTTCATCCATGCCTTTTTGACGTTGTTCTTGAACTCAACACCCAGCGGGCCGTAGTCCCAGCTGTTTGCCAGGCCGCCGTAAATTTCGCTGCCCGGATAGATGAACCCGCGGTTCTTGCACAGGTTCACGATCATGTCAAGGGTCTTTTCACTGTTCTTCATTACGTTACTCCTTCCGCATGGCTGGCTGCCACACAAAGCGATTATTCCCACCGCGCCGGATAAATTTGGTGCGATATAACCATTATAGCATACCATGCGGGCGGGAACAAGGCACTGCAGCAAAAATATGTCTGCGGGTGCGGCGTAGTTTATCGGACACACAAAAACCTTTTGCCGCGTCGGAAAGACTGCTGCAACTGCACCATCAACGTATTGCTGTAATTTATGGGTCTAAATTTGTGCCATTTACCCAAAAATTGCCCGGTCAGGCATCGAATTCAAAAAAAGTGTTTATTTTGTTGCAGAGAAATAGTATAATGTTTCCAGTAATATACGCCGCGTGCCCTGCCCGGCAGCGGATAAATTTTGAGGTGACCACTGTTATGGTTTTTAGTATGTATGACCCCAAGCTGCTGGAAGGCGTCCGCACGATCCATTTTATCGGCTGCGGCGGTTCCGGCACCTATCCGCTGATCCAGATCCTGCACAGCCGCGGCTACGCCATCACCGGCTCTGACGTCGAGGAGACCAAGAACACCGAGGCCGAGCGTGCCCTGGGCGTGCGCGTCTCCATTGGCCACGATGCCGCCAATGTCGGCAACGCTGATCTGGTCGTGTACAGCGCCGCCATCCACGACGACAACCCCGAGCTGCAGGCCGCCCGCGCCCGCGGCATCAAGGCCATTGAGCGCAGCGTTATGCTGGGCTACATCAGCCGCACCCATTCCCAGAGCATTGGCGTGGCCGGTACCCACGGCAAGACCACGACCACCGGCATGATCACCACCATGCTGGAACTGGCGGGCAAGGATCCCGCTGCGGTCATCGGCGGCAAGCTGCCCCTCATCGGCGGCTACGGCAAGGCCGGCAACGGCCAGAGCGTCGTCATTGAGGCCTGCGAGTACCACGAGACGTTTTTGCAGCTGACCTGCTCGGTGGGCGTCATCCTGAACATTGACAATGACCACCTTGAATATTACGGCACGATGGGTCAGCTCAAGCTCGCGTTCCAGAAGTTTGCGCTGCTGTCCCGCACGGTCGTCTTCAACATGGACGATAAAAACACGATGGACGTTGTCAACTCCATCGACCGCCCGGTGCTGAGCTTCGGCATCAAGGAGGAGGCCCGCTTCCGCGCCGTCAACATCGGCGAGTACAAGCCCGGCTTCTTCGAGTTCGACGTCCTCGAACTGGGTGAGCAGTTTGCCCACATCAAGCTGGGCGTGCCCGGCTACCACAACATTTACAATGCCCTGGCTATGTGCTGCTGTGTCCGCCCGCTGGGCCTCAAGCCTGAGGATGCCGTCCGCGCAGCCGAGCAGTTCCACGGCACGGGCCGCCGTTTTGAGGTCAAGGGCGAGTGCAACGGCGCGGTCATCGTCGATGACTACGCCCACCACCCCACCGAGTTGGCCGCCACGCTGGCGACTGCCAAGGAGATGGGCTATGACCGCGTGATCGCCGTGCACCAGCCCTTCACCTTCAGCCGTACCAAGATGCTGATGGACGAGTTCGCCAAGGTGTTGAGCGCTGCTGACCAGGTCGTGCTGCTGCCCATCATGGGCGGTCGAGAGAAGGATGACGGCACGGTCAAGAGTGAGGATCTGGCCGCCAAGCTGCCCGGCAGCGTTGTGGTCGATGGCCTGGAAGGCGCTGCAAACTGGGTCAAGCAGAACGCCAAGAAGGGCGACCTCGTCGTCTGCATGAGCTGCGGCGATCTGTACAAGGCCGCCGATATGATGGCAGGAAAATAAAATCTGATGACAGGCTGTCCGGCAGGGCAGCCTGTTTTTTGCAACAGAGTGCAGGGGTCGGGTATGCCCGCCCCGGCTGTGTAAGGCGAGCGGCTGTCTGTGGGAAAGCCGCGGGCCACACACATGCGGCCCTTACAACGCTGTGCCGCCGTAGGGCGGCATGCCCTCATGCCGCCGCCAACTTGCCAGTACCACCCACTTTATGCTACAATATCAGCAAACAAACATTATATAAAGGAGATCACCCCATGAACCAACACTTCCTCCAACTCTACGCTGATTTTATCGTCAAGGTGGGCGTCAATGTACGCCCGCGCCAGAACTTTATCGTCCGCTGCCCGGTCACGATGCCCGACTTTGCCCATGCCTGCGTCCGCGCGGGATATGAGGCGGGCGCAAAAACCGTTGTTGTCCGCTGGGAGGACGACAAGCTCACCCGACTGAACATGGAAATGGCCGACGAAAAAGACTTGGCCGCCATGAAGCCCTATGAGCTGCGCAGCTACCTCGACTATGCCGAGGACCCGGACGGCTGCTGCACGCTGGCCATCCACGCCGAGGACCCCGAGGCGCTGACCGGTCTCGACGCGGGCAAGCTGAACCGCGTCAACCTGGCCCGCCGCAACTTCCTCAAGCCCTGGCAGGAGTACACGATGAACGACCGCGTGCAGTGGTGCGTGGCCGCTGTGCCCGCCCCGGGCTGGGCCGCCAAGGTATTCCCCGAACTGCCTATCGACGAGGCTGTTGAAAAACTGTGGGCACTGATTTTTGACGTCTGCCGCGTCTCCACCGGCGACCCGGTCGCCGCATGGCAGGAGCACGTCGCCAAGACGAAGGCCCGCCGCGACCACATGAACGAGCTGGATCTCGACCGCATCCACATGACCAGCGCCAACGGCACCGACCTGACCGTAGGCCTGGCCGACGACGCCACCTGGGAGGGTGCATCCAGCAAGACCGAGGGCGGCATTGAGTTTATCGCCAACGTTCCCACCGAGGAAGTTTTCTGCGCGCCCCACCGTGAGCGCACCAACGGCATCGTCTACGGCACCAAGCCCTACGCCTACAACGGCCAGCTCATCGAAGGCTGGCACGTCACCTTCAAGGATGGTGTCGTTGTCGAGCACGGCGCAAAGAAAAACGCCGATCTGCTGACCGAACTGCTCTCCACCGATGAGAACTCCAACCGCATCGGCGAGATCGCCCTCGTGCCCGCCTCCAGCCCCATTAACCGGAGCGGTGTGCTGTTCTTCAATACGCTGTTTGACGAGAACGCCGCCTGCCACATTGCCTTTGGCGCGGGTTATCCCACGAACATCAAGGGCGGCTCCGCCATGACCCGCGACGAACTGATGAAGAAGGGGCTGAACAACTCTGCCATCCATGAGGACGTCATGATTGGCGCACCCGACACCCGCGTCGTCGGCATCACCAAGAGCGGGGAAGAAGTCACGATCTTTGAAAACGGAGAATGGGCGTTCTAAACCGCGCCCCTGCGCCCATCGACACAGACCGCCCGGCGGCAGCGGACTTTGTGCGGGTGCTGGCGACCTGGGCCGTCGGCGCGTTCCACATCTGGCAGCAGAGCTGGTACGGCGGCGCAGCCCCGGCACACTGGCTGCGGGCGGGCAGCGTCGGCGTGGACCTGCTGGTCATGCTGTCGGCGTTCTGCCTGTTCCTGCCCTGGGCCAACGCGGCTGTGCGGAACCAGCCTTTGCCGCGCATCCGCCCGGCGGAATTCTACCGCCGCCGCGCCCTGCGGCTGCTGCCCGCCTACTACGTTAGCCTGCTGTTCAGTCTGGTGCTGGCCGTGGCGCGGCGTGGGTGGAGCAAGGCGCTGGCGCTGGATCTGGCCGCCCACCTGGCGCTGACCCAGCAGCTCTACCGCCCGGCCTACCTGGCCTGCCAGCTCAACGGCGTGACCTGGACGCTGACGGTGTTTGCACTGTTTTATCTCGTGTTCCCGCTGCTGGCCCCGCTCTGCGCAAAATGGCCGCTGCCCACGCTGGCTGCACTGGGACTGGTACAGCTGGGGTACACGTGCTGGCTACTGCCGCAGTACGGCAGCGGAGACTATTCTGCCCGGTTCAACCAGCTCCCGGCGTTCAGCGGGGTGCTGGCCGTGGGACTGGCGGCGGCATGGGTGTTTGCCAAATTCGCCCACGGCGGCTGGGCACAGCACATTCTGCCCCGCGCGGGCTGTACGGCGCTGGGGTTGGCGGCGCTCATCTGGCTGGATGCCGAAATGCGCGCCCAGGCTGCGGCGGCAGAGTACCAGCAGTTCCAGCTGATAAACCGGATGCCGCTGGTCCTTGCGGCTGCGGCGGTGCTGGTGTGCTTTGGCCTGGGCCTGACCCTGCCCGGGGTGCTGCGCCGCGCCCTGCGCTGGCTGGCTGCGCTGACGTACAGCTTTTACCTGTGGCACCAGATGCTGACGGTCTTTTTAAAGTATGATCTGCATCTGCCCGCCTGGGCGGGGGACACACCGCCCAACCAGTCGGGGGACGCCGCCTGGATGCACCGGGCCGACCTGCTCTACTGGGCGGCCGCGCTAGCGGTCAGCATAGCGGCCTACTACGGCATCGAAAAGCCCGCGGCACGGCGGTTTTCCAAAACTCCGCAAAAAATGTGCGCTCAAAAAGCCCGATAACAGGCAATTCCGCCCGGCGGGGGCTTGCATTTTGCGCGGGAGTATGGTATATTCATAGTGTTCGATGATGATTTTACTGAAAGTGGGCCGCAAGGTCCGCTTTCTTTTTATGATTGGAGCATTTTAATTATGGCAAAACCCGGTAAACCGCAGCAGGGCAGTGCGGTCAAGGTCGTGGAAGCCCTCGTCCGCCCGGTCGTGGAAGGCATGCACCTGCGTCTGTGGGACGTCCGCTTTGAAAAGGAAGGTCCGGACTGGTTCCTGCGCGTGCTGATCGACCGCGACGAGCCGCTGGACACCGACACCTGCGAGGCTGTCTCCCGCGCCATCGACCCGCTGCTGGACGAGGCAGACCCCATTGAACAGAGCTATTATCTCGAGGTCGGCAGCCCCGGCCTGGGCCGCCGCTTGACCCGCCCCGAGCATTACGAGCAGCTCAAGGGCCAGAAGTGCGCCGCGCACCTGATCCGCCCCGATGAGCAGGGCCGCCGCGATTACGCGGGCATTCTGCAGGGGCTGGACGCCGACGGCAACGTGACCCTGACCGATGGTGAGGAAAGCTGGACCTTCCCGGTCAAGAGCGCGGGCTATGTCAAGCTCTGCGATGATGAAGATTTGTTCTGAATGGCTTCCCCCAAGGGGGAGCTGTCAGCGGCTTGACCGCTGACTGATGAGGGGCAGCTTTGCCGAAGTCGCCCCTCATCCGGCCCTGCGGGGCCACCTTCCCCCAAGGGGGAAGGCAGAGCATTTTAAATACTGTATTGCGTGTACTTGAAATATAATTGGGAGGAAACCATAAAATGGCTACTGCTAACAACGAATTCTTTGAGGCTCTTGCTGCGCTGGAAAAGGAACGCGGCCTGCCCGCGGACTACCTGATCGAAAAGATCAAGGCAGCCATCGTCATCGCGGTCAAGAAGGACTACGAGGTCGAGGACGACAACGTCGTCGTTGATATCGACCCTGAGCTGGGCGCTTTCCGCGCCAGCCTGCTGCGTGACATCGTGGAGGAGGTCGAGAACCCCCACACTCAGGTCAGCCTGGAAGATGCCCAGAAGATCCGCAAGAGCTACAAGGTCGGCCAGCGCATGGTCACCCCGCTGAAAACCAAGGAGTTCGGCCGTATCGCTGCCCAGACCGCAAAGCACGTCATCCGTCAGGGCCTGCGCGAGGGCGAGCGCAACCTGCAGTGCAGCGAGATGCAGTCCCGTGCCCATGAGCTGATCGCCGCCACCGTCGTTTCCATCGACCCCGAGCGCGGCAACATCGTCCTCGACCTGGGCAAGGGCGGCAGCGCCGTTCTGCCCCGCAACGAGCAGGTCCCCGGCGAGACCTTCACCGAGGGCCAGACTGTGCAGGTCTACGTTGTGGATGTGCTGGCGACCGACCGCGGCCCCCGCGTGACCATCAGCCGCACCCATCCCGGCCTGGTCAAGCGTATGTTTGAGCTGGAAGTCCCCGAGATCTACGACGGCACCGTCGAAGTCAAGGCCATCGCCCGCGAGGCCGGTGCCCGCACCAAGCTGGCCGTCTGGAGCAAGAACCCCGACGTTGACCCGGTCGGCGCCTGCATCGGCGCCCGCGGTGCCCGCGTGGAGAAAATCGTCCAGGAACTGAACGGCGAGAAGATCGACGTCATCCGTTGGAGCGAGGATATCACCGAGTTCATCTCCGCTGCACTGTCCCCGGCCAAGGTTGTCAAGGTCGAGCTGCTGCCCGGCGAGACCAAGAGCTGCCGCGTGACCGTGCCCGATCACCAGCTGAGCCTTGCTATCGGCAACAAGGGCCAGAATGTGCGTCTGTGCGCCCATCTGACCGGCTACAATATTGATATCCGCCCCGAGTCCGGCTACTACGGCGAGGACGAAGAATAAATAAAAAGAGATAAGAGATAAAACATAATAAATAATAAAAAATGTGGAGTTTTTGCCCGCAGGGCAAAAACAAAATTTTGAGCGGTGCGCAGCGCCGCGGAACCCCATATTTCTTATCTTTTATCTATTATTTAGAAATGAGGTCTGCCAGTTGCAGCAGCAAAAGCAAAAAAAGATACCGGTGCGCCGGTGTGTGGGCTGTAATGCCCAGCGCCCCAAACGCGAATTGGTGCGCGTGGTGCGCAGCCCGGAAGGCGAGATCAGCATTGATCTGCGCGGCAAAGCACCGGGGCGCGGCGCGTATCTGTGCCCCTCGGCCGCCTGCCTTGCCAAAGCGCGCAAGGCCAAGCGGCTGGAACGCACGTTTGAGGTTCCCATCCCGGACGGCATCTACGACCGCCTGACCGAGGAAATACAATGTGCGGAACAAAGCGCAAAGGAGGCGGCGAGCGATGAATAACGATCAGCACCCGCTGCTGGGCGCGCTGGGGCTGTGCCGCAAGGCCGGTAAGCTGCTGCATGGGTATGACCGCGTACAGGAAAATGCACTGCGCGGCAAAGTGGCCCTGGTGCTGCTTACCTCCGACGCCAGCGAGCGCACGGTCAGCCATATGAAGGACGCCTGCGACGGCATCGTCGCCTGCGAGCAGATGCCCCTGACCAGCGCTGACCTGGCCATGCTTACCCCCAAACCCGCCGCCGTGTTCGGCGTTACCGACGAACACCTTGC
The DNA here is from genome assembly GCF_057431175.1 of Gemmiger sp. Taxonomy (NCBI): domain Bacteria; kingdom Bacillati; phylum Bacillota; class Clostridia; order Eubacteriales; family Oscillospiraceae; genus Gemmiger; species Gemmiger sp. The sequence goes on from NZ_DBMDDV010000006.1 coordinate 24,600, forward strand.
ACAACTGTGCGCAAAATACCTTTGATGAGGAGGACCACGATATATGGATTTTAAATACAAAATCGCTGATGTTGCCAAGGAGTTCGGCGTACCCGCTAAAAAGGTCATCGAAACCGTTTCCGGTGTGACCGGCACCGCCTACAAGACAGGCGGCACGTTTGAGGAAAAAGAACTCAACGTCCTGTTGGAGACCCTGACCCGCGAGAACGCTGAGACGAGCCTGGATGCCTACCTTGCCAGCGGCAAGGAGGAAGCAAAGCCCGCCCCGAAGGCGGAACCGAAGAAGCCTGAGGCCAAGAAGGCAGAGGAGAAGAAGCCCGCTGCCCAGCCCGCCAAGGCAGAGCAGCCCAAGGCTGAAGCCAAGCCCGAGCAGAAGCCCGAGCAGAAGAAGGATCGCAAGCCCGAAAAGCAGGCCGAGAAGCGCAATGAAAAGCGCGTCACCCTGCAGGAGCTGGCCGCCGATACCGGCATCAAGGAGCCTGTCAAGACCGAGCAGGTCCAGGTCAACCGCGCCCAGGTGTCCGTGGACACCCGCACCGTCGATGTGAACGTTGACAAGTTCAACGCCCGCTATGACGACCTGGCCGACAGCCGCAATATGCCCAGCAAGCGCAAGAACCAGCCCACCGGCAAAAAAGAAAAGTTCAATAACCGCAACAACCGCCGCGGCCAGCAGTTTGGCCGCCGCCGCGAGACCGAGGCTGAGCGCCTGCAGCGCATTCAGCTGGAAAAGGCCCGCAACGCGCAGCTGAAAATCTCCATCCCCGACGAGATCACCGTCGGCGAGCTGGCTACCCGCCTGAAGCAGAACGCTGCCAAGGTTGTTGCCAAGTTTATGCAGATGGGCGAGATGCACGCCATCTCTGACGTCGTCGATTTCGACACCGCCGCCTTGATCGCCGAGGAATTCCACGCCAAGGTCGAGCACGAGGTCCATGTCTCCATCGAGGAGCGCCTCTTCGTGCAGGAAGAGGACAACGCCGCAGACCTCGTCGAGCGTCCGCCGGTTGTCGTCGTCATGGGCCACGTTGACCACGGTAAAACCTCCATCCTGGACGCCATCCGCAAGACCAATGTCACCAAGGGTGAGGCCGGCGGTATCACCCAGGCCATCGGCGCCTACCAGGTCAAGAGCAATGACAGCGTCATCACCTTCCTGGACACCCCGGGCCACGAGGCCTTCACCTCGATGCGTGCCCGCGGCGCGAACATGACCGATATCGCGGTTCTGGTCGTCGCGGCCGATGACGGCATCATGCCCCAGACCATCGAGTCTATCAACCATGCCAAGGCCGCCAACGTCAAGCTGATCGTCGCCATCAACAAGATGGATAAGCCCACCGCCAACCCGGAGCGCGTCAAGGAGCAGCTGACCAAGTACGAGATCGTCCCCGAGGATTGGGGCGGCGATGTCGCCTGCATCCCCGTCTCTGCCGTCACCGGCATGGGCATCAGCGACCTGCTGGAGCGCATCGCCCTTGAGGCTGAGGTCATGGAGTTGAAAGCCAACCCGAGCCGCCGCGGCAAGGGCGCTGTTGTCGAGGCCCGTCTGGACAAGGGTCAGGGCCCCATCGCGACCCTGCTGGTCCAGAACGGTACCCTGCATAAGGGCGACTGCCTGATTGCCGGTACCGCCGTTGGCCGTGTGCGTACCATGCGCAACGATAAGGGCCAGGAAATCACCGAGGCCGGCCCCTCCACCCCCGTGGAGATCACCGGCCTGACCGAAGTGCCCGAGGCCGGTGAGCTGTTCGAGGCCGTTGAGGACGAGCGCCTGGCCCGTGAGCTGGCTGACAAGCGTACCGCCGAGGCCAAGGAGAAGCAGTTTGCCGCCTACACCAAGGTCACGCTGGATAACCTGTTTGACCAGATGGCTGCCAACGATATGAAGGAACTGCCCATCATCGTCAAGGCCGACGTCCAGGGCTCCGCCGAGGCCGTCAAGCAGAGCCTTGAGAAGATCTCCAATGATGAGGTCCGCGTCCGCGTTATCCATGCGGGTGTCGGTGCTATCTCCAAGTCCGACGTCTCCTTGGCCGATGCGTCCAACGCCATCATCATCGGCTTCAACGTCCGCCCCGACGCCGTTGCAAAGGCGGAAGCCGAGCAGACCGGCGTGGAGATGCGTATGTACCGCGTCATCTACGACGCCATCAACGATGTTTCCGACGCTATGAAGGGTATGCTGGCCCCGAAGGTCCGCGAAGTCGCCCTGGGCGAAGCACAGGTCCGTCAGGTCTACAAGATCTCCAGCGTCGGTACCGTTGCAGGCTGCCGCGTTACCGACGGCAAGATCACCCGCGATGCCCAACTGCGCTTGGTGCGTGACGGCATCGTCATCTGCGAGGATTCCATCGCCAGCCTGAAGCGCTTTAAGGACGACGCCAAGGAAGTGGCCGAGGGCTACGAGTGCGGCATCACGCTTGCCAAGTTCCAGGATATCAAGGAAGGCGACGTGTTCGAGTGCTTCAAGATGGAAGAGTACCGCGACTAATTGCAGAGGTAAACTAAATGCCAACCAAAAATCACGGCCGTATGGCCCAGGATATGAAGCGTGAGCTGATTGCGATTATCGGCGAGATGAAGGACCCCCGCGTGAACGGTGGTTTGCTGACCGTGACCCGACTGGATGTGACCCCTGACCTCGACCAGGCCAAGGTCTACATCAGCGTTATGGGCCGCGAGGGCGGCCCCGAGCCGGTAGTCAAGGCGCTGAACAAGGCCTCCGGCCATGTCCGCACCGAGGTCAGCCGCCGTATGCACATCCGCAAGGCACCGCGCTTTGTATTTGTGAAAGATGAAGGCGCAGCCTATGCCGCGCACATCAACAAGCTGCTGGGTGAGCTGGACATCGAGTCCGACTCTGACGCAGAGTAAACCCTGCACCCGGTTAGAAAAGAGGAACCTATGACTCAGAATGTGGATCGCGAAACCGTTGTTTCGCGTCTGCTTGCTGCAGATGACATCTTGATCTTGTGTCATAAAAACCCGGATGGCGATACCATCGGCTCGGGCACGGCGCTCTGCCTTGCCCTGCAGCAGCTGGGCAAAAACGCCGCGGTGCTGTGCAGCGACCCCATCCCAGCCATGTACGACTATATGCCCATCACGGTGTTTGACGGCAGCTTTAGCCCTGCGTTCGTCGTGGCGGTGGATGTGGCCGGTATCCAGTTGTTTGGCGAGCGCAACAACATCCGGGATTACGCTGAGCACGTCAATCTGTGCATCGACCACCACGGCTCCAACAGCGGCTATGCCTATGAGACGCTGGTGGACGACCACGCGGCTGCCGCCGCCGAGCTGCTGACGACACTCATCCCCGAGATGGGCGCGAAGATTACGCCGGAGATCGCCGCCTGCCTGTATACCGGCGTGGCGACCGACACCGGTTGCTTCCGGTTCAGCAACACGACGGCGGAGACCCACCGCGCGGCGGCGGCGCTCATCGAGGCCGGTGCCGATGTGGAAAAGCTCAACGAGCGCCTGTTCGAGAGCCGCTCCCACGCGCGGGTCATTGCCGAGCGGATGGCGCTGGAAAGCCTGGAATTTTACTACGACGACCGCTGTGCGCTCATCTGCCTGACCTGGGACCAGATCCAGGCCGCAGGCGTGGCCGGGGCCGAGCTGGAAGACTTGACCAGTCTGCCCCGCTCCATTGAGGGCGTCGAGGTCGGCCTGACCCTGCGCCAGCAGAAGGACGGCAGTTTTAAAATCAGCGTGCGCACCGGCCACGACACCAACGCTTGCAACATTGCACGGCGGCTGGGCGGCGGCGGCCACCCCCGCGCCGCAGGCTGTGAGATCAGCGGCAACCCGGACAACGCCAAGCATGCCATTCTCGAGGAAGTCAAAAAGGAACTGGACCGCGTCGACGCGGAGAAAGAAGCGCAATAAAGCCTTTTCCCCCCTAGGGGAAAGCCTTTTAAACCCTAACAACAGAAAAGGAACCCTGCTATGCAAACGCCAAACGGCATTCTGCCTATCGATAAGCCTGCAGGCTGGACCAGCTTTGATGTGCTGGCCAAGCTGCGCGGCGCGCTGGGCACACGCAAGCTGGGACATTCGGGCACACTGGACCCTATGGCCACCGGTGTGCTCGCGGTGTTTATCGGCAAGGCAACTTCTGCCGCCGACCGCCAGCTTGACCACGATAAAACCTATGAGGCAACCATCCGCCTGGGCCTGCGCACCGACACCGGCGACGTAACGGGCACCACGCTGGAAACCGCGCCGGTCACGGTGGGGGAGCGTGAGCTGCGCACCGTGCTGCCCCGATTCATGGGCGACAGAATGCAGCTGCCGCCGATGTACAGCGCGGTAAAAATCAACGGCCAGCCGCTGTATAAGGCTGCCCGCAAGGGCCAGACCGTGGAGCGCACGCCCCGCCCCATCACGATTTATAATATTGAATATCTCGGCAGCCCCGCGCCCGATGAATACACCATCCGCGTGGCCTGCTCCAAGGGCACCTACATCCGCGTCCTGGCCGAGGAAATCGGCGCAGCCCTCGGCGTGCCCGCCACGCTGGCCGCGCTGCGCCGCACCCAGGCGGGCGTGTTCAGCCTGGAACAGTGCCACACGCTGCCGGAAATCTTGGCCGCCGCCGAGAGCGGGGAACTTGAGACCAACGGCTGGGTGCTGCCAATTGAAACGGTGTTCGCCCCGCTTCCCGCCCTGCATGTCAATGAGGGCGGGAAGGCCCACCTGCTCAACGGCTGCCCCACGAGCCACTATAAGGCCGCCGATGGCCGTTATCGCACCTACGACGAATACGGTGCGTTCCTGGGTCTTGCCACCGTCGAGGGCGGTGTGCTGAAAGTCGAAAAACTATTTTGCGAAAGGGGATGACCGCCCAATGCAGATATACCAGAGCCTGACGCCCGTCCGCGCACCCCAGGGCAGCGCGGTGGCGCTGGGCTACTTTGACGGTGTCCACTGCGGTCACCGCGCCGTGCTGGGTGCGGCGGTTGACTGCGCCAAAGCCAACGGCCTGACCGCCGCAGCTTTCACGTTTGAACTGCCTGCGGGCAGCACGCTGAAAGGCGGGCGCATCCTGTCTCTGCGCCAGAAGCACGCCCGCGTGGCGGCCCTGGGCATCGAAGAATACCAGGAAGCCCCCTTTGACGAGTTCCGCGCCCTCTCGCCCGAGGATTTTGTCCAGACGGTTCTGGTGGAGTGCTTCAACGCCAAGGAGCTGTTCTGCGGCGATAACTTCACCTTCGGGGCCCGCGCGGCGGGCAATGTCGAACGGCTGCGGGAACTGTGCAAACCCTTGGGCATCGGCGTCCATATCGTGCCGATGGCCCAGTATCAGGGCCAGACTGTGTCCTCCACCCGCATCCGCGCGGCGCTGGAGGAAGGCCGCCTGGCCGACGCCAACGCCATGCTCGGCACGCCTTACGCCATTGATTGGCCGGTCGTCCACGGCAAGGGCATCGGCAGCGGCAAGCTGGGCACGCCGACGCTGAACCAGAACTATCCCGCTGCCGCATTGCAGCCCTGCGCGGGCGTCTACCTGACCCGCATTTTCCTCAATGGTACGTGGTGGCCGGCCGCAACCGGCATCGGCAAGCGCCCCACTGTGGATCAGAGCGCCGACGCCGCCGTGACCTGCGAGACCTTTGTGCCGGACTTCACCGGCAATGTCTACGGCCAGCAGCCGGTACTGGAATTTTACAAATATTTCTGCCCTGTGCGCAAGTTCAATTCCCTCATCGAGCTGGCGGCCCTCATCCACCACGCCGCCGACGAGAGTAAAGCATATTTTGCGGAATGAAAAAGAAAAGAGGAGACGCCGGACTATGAAAAACCTCTCCCGAAAAGAAACCTGCTGGGCCATCCTGCAGCAGGTGCCCACCTATCTGATTGCCGTTTTGAGCCTGTTGATCTGCGGCTTTCTGACGGTCGCGTCGCTGTTTTCCCTGGCAGTGATGCGGATGGACGAGATCCCCGTTCTGGGCGAGTTGCCGGAACAACTCGTGCTTGCCGGCCGTAACGTTTTGCACGTTGCCCCGGTAGTCGCGGTGCTCAGCATTCTGCTCCTGCTGCTGGCACGGCAGAACTTTACATGGAAACACGCCAAAATCGTCACCTGGGCGGCCGCCACCGTGCAGACAATCTTGGGCTTCTGGTGGAAAAGTTCGTTTGCCAGCAGCCCGGTCGCGGACCAGGGCACCTTCTGGAATGTGGCGGAATCCCTAGCCGGGCACCAGGCGCCCAGCGCGGAATTGCTGGACTACCTGCGCTACTGGCCGTTCCAGGCAGCTGTCGGCATGACCGGTGAGCCGTTCGCAAGGCTGTTTAACGGCAACTATGGTGCCTGGCAGGTCATGAACGCTTTCTGTGTCGGTGGCTGCGTGATGCTGCTCTCCTGCATCTGCGGGCGTATCACCAACTCGCCCCGCGCCAAAGCCTGCTGCGCGGTGCTGGTTGCGGGCTTCTTCCCACTCAATATGTACACGACCTTTGTGTACGGTACGCTGTCCGGCACCATGACGTCGTTGCTTGCTGTCTATGCAGTCATCCGCCAGTGTACGGCCGAGGATAAAAAGTCCGAGCGCAAGTGGTGGGCTGTGGGCACAGTCGCCATTACGCTGGCTATTACATTGTACACAGGTATGCAGATTTTCCTCGTGGCGGTCACGCTGCTTTTGTTGGCGACCGGTATTTTCCACAAGGACCAGCGGCAGAAAATTCTGGGCGCTGTGCTGATGTTTGTGGTGGCATTCGGTTTCCAGCACGGCTGGCAGGCCCTGGCTATGCACCGCATGGGCCTGGGCAATGAACCGGGCTGCCCAATTTGGCCGCGCGTCGCCATGGGGGTGGATGCCAACACCGATGTGACGCCGGGCTTTTACAACTGCGTGAACGCGGGCCTGTACTACGCCAGCAATTTTGTACCCAGGGCCGCCAACGAGCGCGCGATGGATTATATTGTGCTCTGCCTGAACCAGCTTTGGGAGACCGGGCGCTTTGGCTCCTTCTTCTACGAAAAGACCGCAGACCAGTGGCTGGAACCCTGGTTCGGCGGCCTAACGATGAACAACCCCAGCATTTTTGAGGAACCCAAGTGGCTGGCAACGGCCATCACCAGCAAAACGCTGTTTGTGCCGGTGCACGCCTGGCTCAGTATGCTGATCTCAGTGGTCTATGTGTGGAGCACCGTAGGCGTTGTTGTGCTGCTGCGCAAGCATAAAAAACGCAGGTGTGGCAGCTCAGCTTGGCCGTCTGCCTGATCGGCGGCTTTGTGTTCCAGCTGGCCGCCGAGGCAAAGGCCCGGTACTGCCTGCCGTATTTCTTGTGCTGCTTCCCGCTGGCGGCGGCAGGTCTGGCTGCCGCAGCGCAAAAGCTGCCCTGCCAGAAACGCGCGGAAAACACTGCAAAATAATTGCGGAAAAAGCAGATTTGCACTTGTATTCCCCCAATGGTTGTGCTATACTACTAATGTTACCGCGGCCCGGTATGGGGCGTATGCCTCAACGGTTCCAACTACCCCTTACTGCGCCGACGGCCGATATATTTTTTAGAAAGAGGTATTTACCCATGAGCCAGAAATCCGCTATCGATAAGCAGCCCATCATCGCTAAGGCAGCCATCCACGAGGGTGACACCGGTTCCCCGGAGGTCCAGGTTGCTCTGCTGACCGCTCGTATCAACCACCTGACCGAGCACCTTAAGACCAACAAGCATGACAACCACAGCCGCCGCGGCCTGTTCAAGATGGTCGGCCGCCGCCGCAATCTGCTGGCCTATCTGCAGAAGAAGGACATCAACCGTTACCGTGCCCTGATCGCTGAGCTGGGTCTGCGTAAGTAATTTTCGCAAAAACGGGCAGGGTGCATTTGCACTCTGCCTGATTTTTTTATACGTGCGCAGTTTGCCGTAATTGTAGGGGCGGCGTCCCCGACCGCCCCGTGGGCGGATTCCATATCCGCCCGTGCCCGTTTCCGGCAATGCACACCTGAAACCCCACTGCACCTGTATTTTACAGCCGCCCCGCCGCCATTTTGTGCAGTAAATCGAGCACCCAAGCAACTGGCTTGGCTGCTGGCTTTATTGTACAGAATCGGGGCAGGGGAGCGCTGAAAGTAAAAATCTACTAAAGAAGGAGAATCCCTATGGCTTACGAATTCGCATCCAGACTGGAAACCTTCCCCAAGTACCGCAAGTTCGAGACGACCTTTGCGGGCCGCCCCTTTGTGGTCGAAACCGGCAAAATGTGTGGCCTGTCCAACGGCAGCGCGATGATCCGCTACGGCGAGACCTGCGTGCTGTGCAACGTTACGATGAGCGACAAGCCGCGCGACGGTGTTGACTTCTTCCCCCTGAGCGTCGAGTTTGAGGAAAAACTCTACGCCGCCGGCCGCATCCCCGGCAGCTTCATGCGCCGTGAGGGCCGCCCCGGCGAGCACGCCATCCTGTCCTCCCGCGTCGTTGACCGCCCCATCCGCCCGCTGTTCCCGAAGGATATGCGCAACGATGTCTGCGTGACGATGACCGTCATGAGCCTGGATCCCGACTGCTCTGCCGAAATCTCCGGCATGAATGGCGCGTCCCTGGCCATCGCTATGTCCGATATTCCGTGGGGCGGCCCCATCGCCGGCGTTTTCGTCGGCCTGGTGGACGGTGAAATCGTCCTGAACCCCACCAAGGAGCAGCGCGAGCACAGTGACCTGTCCTTGACCCTGGCCGCCAGCGAGGAAAAGATCGTCATGATTGAGGCCGGTGCCAACGAGGTCGACGAGGAGACCATGATGAAGGCCATCCGCGCCGGTCATGAGGAAATCAAGAAGATGCTCGCCTTCATCAACGGTATCGTCGCCGAGATCGGCAAGCCGAAGAAGAGCTTTACCCCTGTGGAGTTGGATCATGCCCTGCTGGCCGATGTCTATGCCAAGCATCTGGACGAAGTCAAGGCTGCCATGGACACCGACGACAAGAATGTCCGCGACGCCGCCCTGCTGCCCATCATGGATGCTATTGCCGCCGAGCACCCCGACCTGACCGCCGCCGACCTCGACCTCATCAGCTACAAGCTGCAGAAGAAGGTCGTTCGTACCTGGCTGCTTGAGGACGGCAAGCGCGTGGACGGCCGCGGCATCAATGAGATCCGCCCGCTGGCCGCCGAGGTTGGCCTGCTGCCCCGCGTCCACGGTTCCGGCATGTTCACCCGCGGCCAGACGCAGGTGCTGACCATCTGCACCCTCGGCTCCACCAAGGATGCCCAGCTGATGGATGACCTGTCCGATACGCCTTACAAGCGCTATATCCACCACTACAACTTCCCGCCGTACTCCGTCGGCGAGGCTCGCGCACCCCGTAGCCCCGGTCGCCGCGAGATCGGCCATGGCAACCTGGCCGAGCGTGCCCTGATCCCCGTACTGCCCGATCAGGCCGAGTTCCCCTACACCATCCGCTGCGTCTCCGAGGTTCTGTCCTCCAATGGCTCCACCTCCCAGGCTTCCATCTGCGGCTCTACGCTGGCCCTGATGGACGCCGGTGTGCCCATCAAGGCACCCGTTGCCGGTATCTCCTGCGGCCTTATCACCGATGGTGACCCGCTGCACGGCGGCCGCTGGATGACGATGCTCGACATTCAGGGCGTTGAGGACTTCCACGGCGATATGGACTTTAAGGTCGGCGGCACCCGCCGCGGCATCACCGCCATCCAGATGGACATCAAGGTGGACGGCCTGACCTATGAGATCGTTGAGGAAGCGCTGGAGAAGTGCCGCAAGGGCCGCCTGTACATCCTTGACCAGATCATCAAGCCGGTCATTGCCGAGCCGCGCGCCGAGCTGTCCAAGTATGCGCCCAAAATGTTCAGCATGATGATTCCGGTCGACAAGATCAAGGATGTCATCGGCAAGGGCGGCAAGGTCATCCAGGAAATGTGCGCCAACTTCAACTGCAAGATCGACATTGAGGAGGACGGCCATGTCTTTATCTCTGCTGTCGATCAGGACGATGCCAAGCGCGCTATTGCGACCATCAAGACCATTGTCGAGGATCCCGAGATCGGTGCCATCTACAAGGGCCGCGTGACCCGCCTGATGAACTTCGGTGCCTTTGTTGAGATTGCCCCCGGCAAGGAGGGTCTGGTTCACATCTCCAAGCTGGACGATCACCGCGTTGAGCATGTTGAGGATGTCGTTGCTGTCGGCGATCCCATCTTTGTCATGGTGACCGACATCGACCAGCAGGGCCGCATCAACCTGTCCCGCAAGGACGCCTTGGCAGCCATCGCCAAGAAGCGCGCCGAGGCTGCCCAGCAGTAAGTTACTTTTCTTGCAAGAAAAGTAACCAAAAGAACTCCAAACAAATAAGCCGTAAAAGGGAGGCTGCCCAGGTGGGCAGCCTCCCTTTTTGAATTTCTATTGTGCCGTAGGGGCCGGGCATGCCCGGCCCGCAGCCTCATGTCAGCACTTTTTCATGGGTTGCATTGTAGGGGAGGGATTCATCCACAAAAGAGGCTGCCGCACAAGGTCAAACCCCATGCTGCAGCCTCTCGCTATAACTCGTTCCCGGTGAAAAATATTAAAAGTTCTTTTGCTTACTTTTCTTTCAAGAAAAGTAAGACTTACTTCTCAATGACTTCCTTCGTGTCGCGGGCAATCATCAGCTCTTCGTTGGTCTCGATGATCAGCGTGCGGACACGGGCGCCCCAGGCAGTGACCTCAACGACATCTTCCTTCTGCTTGTGTGCATCGCGGTTCTTGTCGGTGTCGATGCGGATGCCCAGCCAATCCATGTGGTGGCAGATCTTGGCGCGGGAGTCGGCGTCATGCTCGCCGATGCCGCCGGTAAAGACGATGGCATCCACGCCGCCCATAGCGGCAATGTAGCTGCCGATGGTCTTTTTAATCTGGTAGTTCAGCATGTCGCTGGCCAGCTGTGCGCGCTTGTTGCCGTTCATGGCGGCCTCCTCGACATCGCGCTTGTCGCTGGACACGCCGGAAACACCCAGCAGGCCGGACTTCTTGTTCAGAATCTCGTCCAGCTCGTGGCCGGTGATTTCGAGGTTGTACTTCAGGTAGTTGACCACAGAGGGATCCAGGTCGCCGCAGCGGGTGCCCATCATCAGACCGGCCAGCGGGGTCATGCCCATCGAGGTGTCGATAACTTTACCCTGGTCGACAGCGGCGATGGAAGAACCGTTGCCCAGATGGCAGGTGATGAGCTTCAGGCGCTCAATAGGCTCCTCCAGGAACTCGGCAGCGCGGTGGCTGACGTACTTGTGGCTGGTGCCGTGGAAACCGTAGCGGCGGACACCGTACTTCTCATAGTACTCGTAGGGGATGGCGTACATGTAGGCCTTCGGGGGCATGGTGGAGTGGAACGCGGTGTCGAAAACAGCCACGTTCGGCTTGTCCTCGCCAAAGACCTTGTAGGAGGCCTCGATGCCCAGGATGGCGGCGGGGTTGTGCAGGGGGGCCAGGGGAGACAGGTCATGGATAGCCTTGACGACCTCGGGGGTGATCAGGCAGCTCTCCTTGAACTTCTCGCCGCCGTGGACCACGCGGTGGCCGATGGCGTCGATCTCGGAAACGCTCTCAATGACCTTGCCCTCGCCGGTGGTCATCTTCTTGACGACCTCGGTGAAAGCCTCGGTGTGGGTGGGGAAGATGGCGGGCGTGGTGGCCTTGTGGCCGTTGGCCTCATGGGTGATCATGCTGCTCTCCATGCCGATGCGCTCGCACAGACCTTTGCACAGGACCTTCTCGCCCTCCATGTCGATCAGCTGGTACTTCAGGCTGGAAGAACCGCAGTTGATAACCAGAACTTTCATGGAATATCCTCCTTAAAACTTGGCAGGGCAGATTTGCCCTTTCCTTATCCGTGATTTTATTATATAATGGTGAAAAAGAATTTTCAAGGGCAAGTTCTGCAAGATAGCACAATTTTTGCACAGTAACGGCAAAGTACTTTTTTAACAATCTATCGCCAAAGAATCAGGAGAAAATCGTTATGGATTTTACAGGCATTATCGCCGAATATGACCCCTTCCACAACGGCCACGCGGCCCAGATTGCGGCGGTGCGGGCGGCAGGTGCCCAGTGCATTGCTGTTTGCATGAGCAGCGGCGCGGTGCAGCGCGGCGGCGTGCCGATTCTGCCCGAGCGGGTGCGGGTGCAGGCAGCGCTGGCTGCCGGGGCGGATATCGTCATTGCCCTGCCTGCGCCCTACGCCTGCGCCACGGCGGAGCAGTTCGCCGCCGCGGGAGTGTGTCTGCTGGCCGCCCTCGGGTGTGACACACTGGCTTTTGGGGCCGAGACGCCCGACGCGGGGGCGCTGCTGGACGCGGCCAGGCTGCTGCAATGTGAAGAAATTGACGATGTGATACGCAAAAATCTTGCAACCGGCATGACCTACGCCGCCGCCCGGGCCGAGGCCGCCGACACCCTGCGTCCCGGCACAGGGACTTTGCTGCGCACCCCCAACAACATTTTGGGCATCGAATACTGCAAGGCAATTTTGGCGCAGCACGCGCCCCTCACGCCTTTTGCGCTGCCGCGGCTGGGCGCGGCCCACGGCGGTGGGGCAGGGGAGCATGCGGGCACACCGATGGCCAGCGCCAGTTTTTTGCGCAGCCTGCCCCAGCCTGATTGGGAACCCTTTGTGCCTGCCCGGGCGGCGGAACTCTACGGCAAAGCAGCCGCCGAGGGCCTTTTGCTGGACGGCGCAAAATTTGAGACGGCCATTTTAACGCTGCTGCGGATGCAGGATCCCGAAAATTTCGCGCAGGTGCGTGGAGTCAGTGAGGGGCTGGAAAACCGCCTGGCTGCCGCCGTGCGGGAGGCAAACAGCATGGACGACCTGTATACGAGACTAAAAACCAAGCGCTACCCACACGCGCGGCTGCGGCGGCTGGTGCTGGACGCGGCGCTGCAGCTCCCGGCAGAATTGCCAATGCCGCCCTACCTGCATGTGCTGGGTGCACGAAAAACAGCGCTGCCGCGTTTAAAACAGGCAACGCCCCCGGCAGGCACAGCTCTGGCCGACCTGGTGCGCAGCAGCGCCGAAGCTGAAAAAATCGGCAGACTACATAGCAAGGCAACGGATTTTTCGTCATTATGCAGAGAAAAAATTCAGCCTATGGGGCTTGCGTTTACTGCTAAGGTGGTGGTAATATAAATATCATATGGAGAAAAAATGCGCATAATACAAGATTGTTGCATTTTTAACGCGCAAAATCGGTACGAAATGAAGGAGTAAAACATGGCGCTGCACGTAATGGACGAAGCGAACCACTGCCTTGGCTGCAAGGTGCCCCGCTGTCAGCAGGGGTGTCCCATCCACACCAATATCCCGGAAGTCATCCGCCTTTTAAAAGCCAACAAGCTGGACGAAGCGGGCCGTATGCTGTTTGAAAACAACCCCCTGACCACCGTATGTTCGCTGGTCTGCAACCACGAGAACCAGTGCGAGGGGCACTGCGTGCGCGGCATCAAGGGTGCGCCCGTGCATTTCTCGGTCATCGAGAACTACATCTCGTCCACCTACGCCAGCCAGATGACCCAGGGCCCTGCGCCCTCCAACGGCAAAAAGGCCGCCATCATCGGTTCCGGCCCGGCGGGCCTGACCATTGCGGTCATCCTGGCACGCTATGGCTACGATGTTACGATCTTTGAGAGCCACGATAAAATTGGCGGCGTGCTGCGCTACGGCATCCCGGAGTTTCGTCTGCCGAAATCGGTGCTGGACGACTTCGAGTACCGCCACCTGCGCTTGAAGGGCATCAAGGTCCGCCCCAACACCGACGTGGGCAAGGCGCTGAAAATCGAGGACCTGTTCCGCGACGGCTACAAGGCCATCTTTATCGGCACCGGCGTCTGGCGGCCCAACACGCTGCACATCAAGGGCGAGAGCCTGGGCAACGTACACTACGCCATCAACTACCTGCAAAACCCCGATGTCTACCACCTGGGTGAACGGGCCATTGTTATCGGCGCGGGCAATGCGGCCATGGACGTGGCGCGCACCGCCATCCGCCACGGCACGCGGCATATCGAGTGCTTCTCGCTGTCCCGGCACATCACGGCCAGCGAGTACGAGGCCAGCTATGCCAAGCTCGAAGGCGTCAACTTTATCTTTAACAAAAAGCCGCTGGAAATCACCGATAAGGGCGTTGTCTTTATCGATCTGAGCGAGGCCGAGGACGGCACGCTGACCGAGATCCCCGGCACCGAGAAGCTCTACCCGGCGGACAGCGTTATTGTCTCCATCAGCCAGGGCCCCTGTACGACGATCACCGACAGCACCAAGGATCTGAAAACCAACACCCGCGGCCTGTTTGAAACGGATGAGGTCGGCCGCACCAGCATCCCCAGCATCTTCGCCAGCGGCGACGCCGTCAAGGGCGCGCGTACGGTGGTCGAGGCCGTGGCATACAGCAAGACTGTGGCTGAGGCCATGCACGAGTATATGCAGACCCTGCCCCCGGATCTGCCCGACGAGTACGCCAATGTACCTGTCGCGGAGTATGACGAGGGAAACTAACATAAAAAGGCTTCCCCCATGGGGCTTTATCGCATCCGCGCAAACTCCCTTGCATGCTTCACAAACTCCTTCGCCGCGGGGGACAGCGCCCCACGCGACAAACACGCTAATCCAATGCTGCGCTTGGCGGCAGGTTCCAGCTGCAAAACCTGGCAGCCCGCGCTGGCAGCACCCTCTTTAAACATCAGCTCGGGCATCAGGGCCAAGCCCTGCCCGCAGGCCACCATGGCGATCATGCTCTGGTCGTCCACGATATAGCATTGGCTCGACACGTGCAGATCGTTCTTTTTGAAATAACTCTGGATATCGGCGTCCACGTCGGACTGCTGGCTGACAAAAGGCTGACCGCGCAGTTCCTCGGCCCGCACCACGCCGGGGCGGCGGGGCTTGTAGTCCGGCGGTGCAATGCAGATCAGGCGGTCATCGTACAGCGGCTCAAAATCCAGGTCATGGGCGCTGGAATTGGAGAGAAATCCCAGTTCCACCGCGCCGGTTTTCAGCCAGCCGGTAATATCATCGTAGGATCCCTGGTAAATTTGCACGTCGATGCCCGGGAACGCAGCCCGGAAGCCTGGCACGATTTTGGGCAGCCAGGTTACGCAGGCCGAGTTGAACACCCCCAGCCGCAGCGCACCCTTGTGCATACCGTTGATCTGGGCAATGGACTGCTCCAGCGACTCGCTGCTGGCCAGCATTTGCTGGATGGCGGGCATCAGTTTTTCGGCGGCGGCGGTCAGGGTGACGCCGCTTTTGGTGCGGGTGAACAGCGGAAAGCCGCACTCGGCCTCCACGCCGGACACCGCGTGGCTGACGGCGGAAGGGGTGATGTGCATACGCTCCGCCGCGGCGGCAAAGGTGCCCAGCTGGGCGACAATGCTTAACAGCTGGCAGTCTGTCAGGGTCATGGTCTGCATCTCCTATGGTGAATAAAATTCATGTGATGTATGAAAAAGTTGAGCTTTACTTCATGCCTATAATGTACTATCATAAAGTCAGAAAGTCAATGCCTGCATCGCACAATGCAGGTTGAAAATGACTCCTCTCCCTCCAACCTCACCCCACCGGCCCGCACACCGGTGGGGCTTTTTTTATTTTGCGGATTGTGGTATGATACTAATAAAGCCTTCCCCCAAGGGGGAAGGTGCCCCGAAGGGGCGGATGAGGGGTGGCCTTCCCGCGGCAAACCGTGAATGGGTGGCTGCGGCAGACCGGCCCCTCATCAGGCCGTTTCACGGCCAGCTTCCCCCTAAGGGGGAAGCCTTTAACGTAAAGGTGGAAAATCACATGGCAAAATCACGTGGGGTGCGGGGCGCGGCGGGTTTCTGCGCGGTGGCATCCTTGGTATATCTTCTGGTGCGCAGCCTGCTGTATGCGCTGGTCAGCACCCTTATGGGGCTGGCGCACCCGGGGGCCAGTATGGCAAAACCCCTGGGCTTCAGCGAGGTCAGCCTGGCGCTGTTCCAGTTGATTATTGGGCTGGGGGCCATCGGTCTGACGCTGGTTTTTATGATGAAACTGACCCGTCTGCGGTCCGACGACCTGCGCCTTACGCTGCCCGCACCGTGGAGCCCAGGCTTCTGTCTGCCGGTGTTCCTTGGCGTGGCGAACCTCGCCAACCTGGCAGGGGCGCTCATCAACCACATCACCGGCAGCGAGACAACGGCCCAGATGCTGCCCAGCGGCGGGCCGGAGCTGTTCATGTACTATCTGGCGCTCTGCGTCATGCCCGCTGTGGCCGAGGAACTACTGTTCCGCGGCGCGTTCCAGGGCCTGATGCGCCCCAGCGGCAGCGCGGCGGCCATCTTTGCCCCGGCACTTCTGTTTGGGCTGCTGCATCTGGATCTGGCGCAGGGGTTGACGGCTTTTGTCTGCGGCGTGTTCCTGGGCTGGCTGGCCGAGCGCTCGGGCAGCATTTTACCGGGGATGCTGCTGCATCTGGTGAACAACACACTGGCATTTTTGACGATGTATCTTCGGTATTATGCCCCGACGGAGGCATCCTTCGGCGTCGAGCTGTTCCTGCTGCTTTTCTTCCCGCTTTTCGGGCTGTGGATGATCTGGCACGCGCGGGGGCAGGGGTTCCGCTTTTCGGCGGGATTGCGGCCCGGCGTGGATGTGCTGGCGGTCTTTACCAGCCCGGCATACAGCGCAGTTGTGGTTTTCCTGGTGGTTTATGCGGTGATTTTTGTACATTGAGAGGAAACTATGTCTGATGAAGAACTGATGCAGACCGCGCTGGACGAGGCAAAAATTGCTGCGTCCCTCGGCGAAGTGCCGGTGGGGGCGGTCGTCGCCAAGGACGGCGAGATCATTGCCCGCGCCCACAACCTGCGCGAGAGCGGCAAAAACGCCACCTACCATGCCGAGCTTATGGCCATCGACGCAGCCTGCAAGGCACTGGGCGGCTGGCGGCTGTGGCAGTGTGAGCTGTTCGTGACGCTGGAACCCTGCCCGATGTGCAGCGGGGCCATCATAAACAGCCGCCTGAAGCGGGTCGTCTACGGCGCCCGCGACCCCAAGGCCGGCTGCTGCGGCGGCCTGACTGACCTGTTTGCCCTGCCCTTCAACCACCACCCGGTCATTGAATCGGGTTTGATGGAGGCAGAAGCGCAGGCCCTATTGCAGGAATTTTTTGTGATGCTGCGGGAAAAAAGGAAGAAAAAATAACCATGAACAAAAACGTACTCATCACCGGTGGCAGCCGGGGCATTGGCGCGGCGGCGGTGCTGGCGTTCGCCAAGGCCGGCTATAACGTCGCCTTTACCTACAACGCCCACCCCGACGCCGCCGACGCCGTGCGCCGCCAGGCCGAAGCCCTCGCCCCCGGCGGGTGCTTCCTTGCCATCCGGGCCGACGCGGGCGACTCTGTTCAGGTGCAAGCCGCCGTGGAGCAGGCACAGCGGGAATTAGGCAGCCTGCAGGTGCTCGTCTGCAACGCGGGCATCGCACAGGTCAAACTTTTCACCGACACCACCGACGAGGATTGGCGGAGGATGATGGCCGTTGACATGGACGGCGCGTTCTACGCTTGCCGTGCCGTGCTGCCCGGCATGATCCACCAGAAATATGGCCGCATCCTGCTGGTCAGCAGTATGTGGGGCCAGACCGGCGGCAGCTGCGAGGTCGCGTACAGCGCGGCCAAGGCGGGCCTCATCGGTCTGGGCAAGGCGCTGGCAAAAGAGGAAGGCCCCAGCGGCATCACGGTCAACGTCATTGCGCCGGGCGTCATTGATACGGATATGATGGCGTCCTTCACCGACGAGGATCGCGCCGCTTTGGCCGAGGAAACCCCGGTGGAGCGCCTGGGCACAGCGGACGAGATTGCACGCACGATGGTCTTTCTGGCCGATGAGGCCAGCGGCTACATCACCGGCCAGGTGCTGGGTGTCAACGGAGGACTGGTGATTTAATGCGCGCCGAATACCGCGAGGGAGAGCGCTTTTCACACCTTGATTTTACAGAGGAAACCTTTTACGACTGCGACTTCTCCGACTGCACTTTCATCGACTGCACATTTGAAAACTGCAAGCTGGACCACAGCGTGCTGAGCGAGTGCCAGTTCATCCGCTGTACAATTACAGGACTGAAAACCACGATGTCCCGTGCAAAGTTTACAGAATTTCAAAACTGCACCCTCAACAATATCGACTGGCTGTCCCTGCAGGGAGACGGCTCGTTTGCTGACCCGATCGAAAAATTGCAGGACTGCCGCCTGAAATACAACACCTTCACCGAGATGAACCTTACAAAATTCAACTTTGCGGGCAACGAGATCCAACGCTCGATGTTTGCCAAGTGCAATCTCGTCAGCGCGGATTTCGAGAAATGCGACCTGTTGGACACCGAGTTTTACCAGTGCGATATGCGGAAGGCAAACTTCAAAGAGGCTAGTGGGTATAAAGTCGATATCTTCGGCTGCAAGCTGCAGGGTGCAAAATTTTCACTGCCGGAGGCAGTGTCGCTGTTGGGAGATTTGAAGATCAAATTGCTATGAAGAATATACAGATTGAAAAGCTGTCCAATTCGTATACAATTCGCCGCCTGACGGACGCCGATGTGTCGATGCTGTATGCATGGATGCTGCGCAATGACCAGTACTTCAGGTATTGCGGCGGCGGTACGCCTCGGCATTGACAAGGAGAACCCGCAGTCCAATCATTTCTGGTGCAAAAACGGCTTTGCAGTGTTACGGGAAGCAGCACAGGAGCGCGGCATCGTCCTGCTTGCGGAACGGCGTCTGGCGTAAATGCCCCATGTCTGCCGACCTCGCAGCGGAAACAGGATACTACACACCCCACCCCCTCTTTGCATACTATACCGCAAAGGGGGGCTTTTTATGGCTGTATACCAGAACGGCATTGATGTGTCGCGCTACCAGGGCAATATCAACTGGGGCAGGGTGGCGGCGGCGGGCAAGCAGTTTGCCATGGTGCGCGTGGGGTCCAGCAACAGCGGCGGGCTGTATGTTGACCCGTATTTCTTGCAGAATGTCAACGGGGCCAAGGCGGCGGGCCTGCGGGTGGGGGCCTACTACTACACCTACGCCCGCACCCGCGCCGCCGTCGCCAACGAGCTGACGACCTTTTTGAACGTCATGGAGGGGCTGCAATTAGAGTACCCGGTGTTTGTGGATGTCGAGGATTTCAGCCTGACCAGCCTGGGCCGCGCCGAGCTGACCAGCCTGGTGCAGTACGCCATGGATATCCTCTACCAGCGCAAATGGTACGCGGGATGGTATAGCTACACGAACTACATCAATAGTTATCTGAACGCCGCCGCGCTGCGCCAATATCCGCTGTGGGTGGCGGATTACCGCTCGACCTTAGGCTACAACGGCAACTACGCCATGTGGCAATATTCGGGCAGCGGCAGTGTGAATGGGATATCCGGCGCGTGCGACCTGAACCGTAGTTACAAGGACTTTTTACCCGAAATACAGGCCGGAGGCTACAATAATTATGGGGTCTCCGGCCCTTCTATGGAGACGGTGGCGGGCCAGCGGCTTGTGGTGTTCAATGCCCGGTGCGAGTATTTCTACACGGCCAATTTCAACGATGTAGTGGGCTATCTGCCGCTGGGCAGCTACTGCGTCGTCAAGCAGAGCACCCAGAAATACAACGGCTATGATTGGGTCATCTTCCGCTTCCGGGGTGCCGAGTATTGGACCGCGGTCATCGGCGACCGCAACCGGGTGGAACCGTGTAATTGTAACTGCAATTCATAAGAACAACTTGACAACAACGAATTGTTGTATTACACTGAGCTTGCAGGGGCGGATGCCCGCATCTGCCCCCTACAACCTGCCCGCAGAGAGCAAGTCGATTTGACAAACACTTCCAAACTGTGGTTTAATAAAAATATATGTGCAAAAACTACCACTGTTTCAATATAAATCAGGGGGAACCGCCGCATGGCAAAAAAACAACAGGAATACGGCAATGACAGTATCCGCCAGCTGAAAGGTGCTGACCGTGTGCGCAAGCGCCCGGCGGTCATCTTCGGCTCCGACGGTGTCGAGGGCTGCGCCCATTCCATTTTTGAAATTATCTCCAACTCCATTGATGAAGCCCGCGACGGCCACGGCAACCGCATCAACGTCACGCTCTTTCCGGATCATGTCGTCGAGGTCGAGGACTTCGGCCGCGGCATCCCGGTGGACTACAACAAGGCCGAGGAACGCTGGAACTGGGACCTCGTTTTCTGTGAGCTGTACGCCGGCGGCAAATACGCCGAGGGCAGCGGCAACTATGATTTCAGCCTGGGTCTGAACGGCCTGGGCCTGTGTGCCACGCAGTACGCCAGCGAGTGGATGACTGCCGATATCTACCGCGACGGTTTCCACTACCACCTCGACTTCCAAAAAGGCGAGAATGTGGGCGGCTTGCAGAAAGAGCCGTTCAAGGGCAAGCGCACCGGCTCGGTCATCCGCTGGAAGCCCGACACTGAGGTCTTTACCGATATCGCTGTCCCGGCGGAATCCTTCAAGGATATGCTGCGCCGCCAGGCCGTCGTCAACGACGGTGTGACGCTGGTGTTCACCGACAAGTCCGGCGCGGACGCCGAGAAGTTTGAGTATCTGTACGAGCACGGCATCACCGACTATGCCAACGAATTGGTAGGGGATAAGGCCTTGACGCCGGTATACTTCTGCAGCGGTGCTGCCACCGGCCGCGACCGCGCCGACCAGCCGGACTATCAGGTCAAGATGAACGTCGCGTTCGCATTCTCCAACACCGTGCAGTGTCTGGAATACTACCACAACTCCAGCTGGCTGGAGCACGGCGGCAGCCCCGACCGCGCTGTGCGCACGGCCTTCGTCAGCCAGATCAACGCCTGGCTGAAAAACAAGGGCCTGTATAAGAAAAACGAAAGTGCGATTACCTTCGCCGATGTGCAGGACTGCCTTGTGCTGGTGTCGTCCAGCTTCTCCACCCGCACGAGCTACGAGAACCAGACCAAGAAAGCCATCACAAACAAATTTGTGGCCCAGGCCATGACCGAGTTCCTCAAGCATCAGATCGAGGTCTACTTCATTGAGCACCCCGACGAGGCCGAAAAGGCCTGCAAGCAGGTTCTTATCAATAAGCAGAGCCGCGAACACGCCGAGAAGGCGCGCATCACGATCAAAAAGACGATGACCCAGCAGATGGACCTCGCCAACCGCGTGCAGAAGTTCGTCGACTGCCGCACCAAGGATGCCAGCCGCCGCGAGCTGTATATCGTGGAGGGCGATTCCGCTATGGGTGCGGTCAAGCAGAGCCGCGACTCGGAGTTCCAGGCCATCATGCCCATCCGCGGCAAGATCCTGAACTGCCTGAAAGCCGACTACGCCCGTATTTTCAAGTCGGAGATCATCACCGATCTGATCCGCGTCATGGGCTGCGGTGTTGAGCTGGGCGGCAGCCACAACAAAGACCTGGCCAGCTTCAACCTGGACAACCTGCGCTTTAATAAAGTCGTCATCTGTACCGATGCCGATGTGGACGGCTACCAGATCCGCACCCTAGTGCTGACGATGCTCTACCGCCTGACGCCGACCCTTATCAACAAGGGGTATGTCTACATCGCCGAGTCGCCGCTGTACGAGATCAACACGAAGAACAAGACCTACTTCGCCTACACCGAGCCGGAAAAGGCTGACATCCTGCGTCGCATCGAGGACGAAAAGTACACGATCCAGCGCTCGAAAGGTCTGGGCGAGAACGACCCCGAGATGATGTGGC
The DNA here is from genome assembly GCF_057431175.1 of Gemmiger sp. Taxonomy (NCBI): domain Bacteria; kingdom Bacillati; phylum Bacillota; class Clostridia; order Eubacteriales; family Oscillospiraceae; genus Gemmiger; species Gemmiger sp. The sequence goes on from NZ_DBMDDV010000006.1 coordinate 46,322, forward strand.
TGACGACGATGAGCCCCGAGAGCCGCCGCCTTATCAAGGTATTGCCTACCGATGCCGAGCGCACCGCCGCGGTGTTTGACCTGCTGCTGGGTGACAACCTGCAGGGCCGTAAAGAGCATATCGCCGAGCACGGTTCGGAGTATTTGGACGATTTGGATGTAAGCTGATACGCGCCCGACAGAAGAACACCCCGTAGGGGCGCATTCCATATGCGCCCGCAAGGTGACTGCCGTCTGACGGGCGGATAATGGTATCCGCCCCTACGATTGCCGCGCGTGTAGGGGCGGGGTATGCCCCGCCCTCAGCCTTTCCGCAAACGCTCTGCTCCCGGCAGGGGCCGGACATATCCGGCCCCTGCCGGGCAGCTGTGAAATATAGGATTTTATCATATGGCAAGAAAAAAAGAAAAAAAGCTGACCCCGGCGCGCCCGCAGCTGGGCGATAACGTCGAGATTTTATCAGCGGGCGAGGTGCTGGAATCCGCCATCACCGACACGCTGGAAACAAACTATATGCCCTATGCGATGAGCGTTATCGTCTCCCGCGCGCTGCCGGAGATCGACGGCTTCAAGCCCGCCCACCGCAAGCTGCTCTACACGATGTACGAGATGGGCCTGCTGAAAGGCAACCGCACCAAGAGCGCCAACATCGTGGGCAGCACCATGCACCTGAACCCCCACGGCGACGCTGCGATTTACGACACGATGGTTCGCATGGGCCGCTCCAACGAGAGCCTGCTCGTACCGTTCGTCGACTCCAAGGGCAACTTCGGCAAGGCGTACAGCCGCGATATGGCCTACGCCGCCGCCCGTTACACCGAGGCCAAGCTCGAGCCGGTCTGCGACGAACTGTTCCGCGATATCGACAAGGATACCGTAGACTTTGTGCCCAACTACGACGGCACGACCACCGAGCCGACGCTGCTGCCCGTCACATTCCCGACGATTCTCGCAAACAACACGCTGGGCATCGCCGTCGGTATGGCGTCCAATATTTGCTCCTTCAATCTGGAAGAACTCTGCAACGCGACGATCGCGCTGATGAAGGATCCTCAGGCCGATTTGCGGGAAATCATCCCCGCGCCGGATTTCGTCGGCGGCGGCACGATTCTCTACGATGCCGCCGAGATGCAGAACGTGCTGGAAAACGGCCGCGGCAGTGTCCGCGTCCGCGCCAAGTGGAGCTACGATAAAGAGAACAACTGCATCGACGTCACCCAGATCCCGCCCACGACGACCGTTGAGGCCATCATGGACAAGATCACCGAGCTGGTCAAGCTGGGCAAAATCCGCGAAATCAGCGATATGCGCGACGAGACTGACCTGAACGGTCTGAAACTGACCATCGACCTCAAGCGCGGCCAGGATCCCGACAAGCTGATGACCCGCCTGTATAAGGCTACGCCCTTGGAGGACAGCTTTGCCTGCAACTTCAATGTTCTGATTGCGGGCCAGCCCAAGGTGCTGGGGGTGCGCAGCATTCTGAATGAGTGGATCGCTTTCCGCGCCGAGTGCGTGCGCCGCCGCACCTACTACGATTTGCAGGGCAAGCAGAAGCGCCTGCATCTGCTCAAAGGCTTGAAAGCTATCCTGCTGGATATCGATAAAGCAATTGAAATTGTGCGCAATACCGCAGAGGAAACCGAGGTCGTACCCAACTTGATGATTGGCTTCGGCATCGACGAGGTGCAGGCCGAGTACGTGGCCGAAATCAAGCTGCGCCACTTAAACCGCGAATATATTTTGAAGCGCACCGAGGAAATTGAGGAACTGGAAAACGCCATTGCTGACCTTGAGGATATCCTCAAACGTCCGGCACGCATCAACAAAATTATCATGAAAGAGCTGGCCGACGTCGCCAAGAAGTACGGTAAGCCCCGCCGCTGCGAAATTATGTACGAAGTCCCCGCCGCCGAGAGCGAGGAGCCGGAGCAGCAGATCCCTGATTACCCGGTGCATCTGTTCTTCACGCGGGACGGTTACTTCAAGAAAATCACGCCGCAGAGCCTGCGTATGAGCGGTGAACAGAAACTGAAAGACGGCGACGAGGTCCTGTTCACCTGCGAGAGTACGAACAGCGTGGAACTGTTGTTCTTCACGAACCATCGTCAGGTTTACAAGTCCCACGCCTATGACTTCGGCGACAGCAAGGCGAGCGTTTTGGGCGATTACGTGGCCTCGGCCCTCGGCATGGAGGAGGGCGAAGTGCCGCTGTATATGGTGGTCACGCCCGACTACAAAGGCTGGATGCTCTTCTTCTACGACAACGGCAAGTGTGCCAAAGTGCCGCTTTCCAGCTATGAGACGAAGCAGAACCGGCGCAAGCTGCTGAAAGCGTACAGCGACAAGGCCGTGCTGGCTTTTATGCGCTATCTGCCCGAGGAAACCGAGCTGGCTATCTTCACCAGCAACAACCGCCTGCTGCTGGTGGGCAGTGCGCTGATTCCCGAGAAGGCGACCCGCGACACCGCCGGTGTCAATGTGGTGGCGCTCAAGAAAAACGCGAAGATTTCCCGCGTGACGCTGGCCGAGGGCCTGGAACTAAACGACGCCCCGCGCTACCGCGTGCGGACCCTGCCTGCCGCCGGTGCCATTTTGAAAGCCGACGACAAAGCCGAGCAGCTGACACTGTAAGCGTGAAAGTCTTCCCCCAAGGGGGAAGACGAGGTTTCCTGTGAAATTTCCAAAATTGCTTGACATTGTGATTGCTTTGTGCTAAAATATTTCAGCAATCGTTCAGATGGCTGCTCCGTCCGCACAGGATGGCGGGCGCTGGTGGCCGCAATTCGGAGATTGTGATGAGCACATATATTGAGTATGGCTCCTTTTATCATAATCGAGAAAGAGGTGAAATAACCATGAAGCAGGGCATCCATCCGAACTATGTGGACTGCACCATCACTTGTGCCTGCGGCAACGTGATTCACACCCGTGACACCAAGCCGGAGATCCACGTCGAAGTTTGCAGCAAGTGCCATCCCTTCTACACCGGCAAGCAGAAGCTGGTCGATACCGGTGGCCGCGTCGAGCGTTTCAAGCGCCGCTTCGCCAAGTCTGGCAAGTAATTCCGTTTTTTGTACCCCGGATGTTTTTTCATCCGGGGTATTTTTTGCTATACAGCGAGGTTTCCTATGGCTGATTACAAGACCATCCGCGGCACATCCACCTTTGAATATGAGGAAAAGCGCAGTCGTTTTATCGCCACCGCCGCCTTTGCCGACACCGAGGAAAAGGCCCTGACCGTGCTGAACGCCGTGCGTGCCGCCAACCGCACCGCAAGGCACAACGTTTACGCCTATGTGCTGCAAAACGGCCGCACGCGGTATTCCGACGACGGCGAACCAGCCAAGACCGCCGGTACGCCGGTGCTGGAAACCATCGGCCATGCGGGCGTGGCGGACGTTATTGTTGTGGTAACGCGGTATTTCGGCGGCATCCTGTTGGGCACCGGCGGATTGGTGCGGGCCTACACCGCCGCCGCGTCGGGGGCTTTGCAGAATGCCGAGCTTGTCAGTATGCGGCTGGTGGTGGACTGCCGTCTGCGCGTGCCCTACGCCCAGTTTGAGCAGGCCCAGCGCATCATAGCGGCGGCGGAAACACGGCTGGACGAGCCGATTTTTGACGATGCCGTGACACTCTGCTGGCGTATGCCCGCAGGGCAGGAGGGTACACTCGTCACCGCCCTGACCGAGCTGACCCGCGGCGGCGCCGAGGTGGAGATCTCCGAGGCACAGTATGCGGCGTTTTGAATTGCGGCGCCCTCCAGCGGGGTGAGGGTGCCCCGCCCGACGTCCCGCCCCCGCAGCCGTGAAAAAACTTCAAAAAAATTTCCACAAAAAAAGAGTGTTTCCCGCAGTTTTGTCGTATTTATAAATAGAAGCTGTAAAAAAGGGGGACATACCATGACGATCCGCGAAGAGACCGAAGCCATCGAGCGCCGAACCTTGAGCCGTTATGCAACGTTGAGCGAAAACAGCCTGGGCCGCCGCACGCCGTTGGAAGATGACCCCATCCGCCCCTGTTTCCAGCGCGACCGGGACCGCATTCTGCACTGCAAGGCGTTCCGCCGCCTAAAGCAAAAGACCCAGGTCTTTCTCTCACCGGAGGGCGACCACTACCGCACCCGCCTGACCCACACGCTGGAAGTCTCCCAGATCGCCCGCACGATCTCCCGCGCTCTGCGCCTGAACGAGGATTTGACCGAGGCCATCGCCCTGGGCCATGACCTGGGGCACACGCCCTTCGGCCACGCGGGGGAGCGGGCGCTGAACCGGCTGTGCCCGGGCGGCTTTACCCACTACCGCCAAAGCCTGCGGGTGGTGGATTACTTAGAGCGCGACGGCCAGGGCCTGAACCTGACCTGGGAGGTGCGCAATGGCATCGTGACCCACACGTCGGGCGCTTGGGCCCGCACACCGGAGGGCTGTGTTGTGCGCCGCGCCGACCACATTGCATTTTTGAACCACGACATCGAGGACGCTATCACCGCCGGTGTGCTGGACGCCCGCCAGCTGCCGCCCGAAGCTACCGCCGTGCTGGGCGCGACGAAATCCCAGCGCATCACGACGATGATAACCGATCTGATCGCCCACAGCGGGGAAGGGCAGATCAATTTTTCGCCCGAGGTCGAGGCCGCCTACGCGATTTTGAAGGACTTCATGTACTCGACGGTCTACGTTGACAAGGAGGCCAAGCGCGAGGAAAAAAAGGTGGACAAGCTCATCAGCGAGCTGTACACCCGCCTGAGCGACGAACCGGCCCTGATGCCAAATTTTTATATGCAGATCGCCTACAACGAGGGCGTTGACCGCGCCGTGACCGACTACATCAGCGGCATGAGCGATGAGTTTGCCACCCGCCTGTTTGAGGAACTGTTCGTGCCGCAAAAGTGGCACGTTTTGTAACCGCTGCGCCGTAGGGGCCGGGCATGCCCGGCCCTGCACAGATTGGCAGACGCAGCATTGCGGGAAAACCGCGGGCCGGGCATGCCCGGCCCCTACAATCTGACAAGGAGGTGCAGTCAACCCATGATCCCCCAGGAATACATACAGGAAGTCGTGCGGCGCAATGATATTGAAGAGATCATCGGCCAGTATGTGCAGCTGCGCCGCCGCGGGCGCACCGCCACCGGACTGTGCCCCTTCCATAACGAAAAAACGCCGTCCTTCGTCGTTTACCCCGATACCCAGAGCTTTTACTGCTTCGGCTGCGGCGCAGCGGGCGACGTCATCAGCTTTGTGCGCAAGTACAATAACCTCGGCTATGTCGAGGCCGTCAAACAGCTGGCCTCCCGCGCCGGAATGCCCCTGCCCGAGGAGGACGACCGCGAATCCCGCGCCCGCCAGCGTCTGCTGGAAATCAACCGCTGCGCCGCGCGGTATTTCTACGAGAACCTCAACGCCAAAACGCCGGAGGCCGCCATGGCCCGCCGCTACTGGAAAGAGAAGCGCGGCCTGTCCGACGCGGCCATCCGCCGCTTCGGCCTGGGCTATGCGCCCGATGATTTCGTCGGCCTGCTGCACTATTTAAAGCACCTTGGCTTCTCGGAAAGCGAACTCGAAACTTCCGGCCTTGTCAAGCGCAGCGCCAAGGGCAATCTCTACGATATCTTCCGCCACCGCGTCATGGTACCCATCATCGATGTGCGCGGGGCTATCATCGCCTTTGGCGGCCGCGTGCTGGATGATTCTAAGCCCAAGTACATCAACAGCCCGGAGACGATGGTTTACCACAAATCCCGCACGCTGTTTGCGCTGAACGTCGCAAAAAAATCCAAGTCCAAGCGCTACATCCTCTGCGAAGGCTACATGGACGTTATCTCGATGCACGAGGCCGGGTTCGACACGGCGGTCTGTGCCTGCGGAACGGCCCTGACAGCCGAGCAGGCCAAGCTGCTGAGCGAATACGCCGACGAGGTCGTATTGAGTTACGACTCCGACGAGGCGGGCCAGAAAGCCACCGAGCGCAGCCTGGGCATCATGGCCAATACGCCGATGAAAGTCAGCGTGTTAAGCTACCAGGGCGCGAAGGACCCCGACGAGTTCATCAAAAAATATGGCCGTGAGCGGTTTGAAATGCTCTTGAACGGCACGGCCAATCCCACCGAGTTCCAGCTGAAAAAGGCAAAAGCCAAGTACGACCTGCGCAGCGACGATGGGCGGTTGAGCTACATCCGCGAGGCTATCGACATCCTGACCGAACGCGGCGTCAGCCCCACGGCACGGGATGTCTACGCCGGGCGGCTGGCCGACGAGACCGGCGTCTCCAAACAGGCCATCGTATCCCAGATGCAGGGCGCGGTGCGCACCGCCGAGCGCCGCAATTACCGCAAGGAACAGCGCGATTTATCCAAAGAGGGCATTGCCGCTGATATCCGTGTGCCCTACACCAGCGGCGGCGAGTCTGCCCTGGGCGCGGCCAGTGCGGCCCGGCAGCTGGCCGCGGCCCTGCTGCAAAAGCCGGAGGAAGTGCCCTACGTGCGCAGCCGCCTGGATATGGAGATGGTGCTTGACCCTGAAATGAAAACGGTGCTGAACGCCATCTTCCGCTGTGTGGACGAGCAGCTGCCGCTGAACCTGACGACCTTGCAGCAGATGCTGGACGACAAGGCCTTCGGGCAGATTGCCCTGGCTCAGGCGCAGAACCACGGTACGCCCCTGCAAAGACAGGATATTGATATGTACCTGGACCGTATGCAGACCGCCAAGCCTGCCAGCGAAAAGGTCAAGCAGATGGACGCTGACCAGTTCGCAAACTTCTTTGCCGATATCGGCAAGCGCAAGGGTGCCCACCAGCCGACGCCCGATGAATAACGCCATCCCACATCGTTGTTGAACAATATAAAACCAAAAGGAGAACCTACTTATGGCAGAAAAGAAAGACCCCATCCGCAATCTGATCGACAGCGGCCGCCGTGCAGGCAAGCTGACCAGCACCGAAATCAGCGACGCTATGGAAGAAGCCGGTAACGTCCTGGAAGTCGAAGCGATGGAAAAGCTCTATGAGGAGCTGGAAAGCAACGGCATTGAGGTCATCGACGACACCCCCGTCGAGGTGGACGACACCGTTGCCGCCCCGGATGACGGCGCCGACGATTACGAGGACGGCCTGACCGCCGACGGCATCACCATCGACGACCCCGTCAAAGTTTACTTAAAGGAGATCGGCCGCGTGCCGCTGCTGACTCCCGAGGAAGAAACCGAGCTGGCGCTGAAGATTCAGGCCGGCGGCCCCGAGGGCGAGAAGGCCAAGCAGCGTTTGAGCGAGGCCAACCTGCGTCTGGTCGTTTCCATCGCCAAGCGCTATGTCGGCCGCGGTATGCAGTTCCTGGATCTCATCCAGGAGGGCAACCTGGGTCTGATCAAGGCTGTGGAAAAGTTCGACCACACCAAGGGCTTCAAGTTCTCTACCTATGCAACGTGGTGGATCCGCCAGGCCATCACCCGTGCCATCGCTGACCAGGCCCGCACCATCCGCATCCCGGTCCACATGGTCGAAACTATCAACAAGGTCAAGAAGGTGTCCAGCCAGTTGCTGCACGAGTGCGGCCACGACCCCAGCGCCGAGGAAATTGCCGAGCGCCTGGATATGCCGGTCGATAAGGTCCGCGAGATCATGCGCGTAGCTCAGGAGCCGGTCAGCCTGGAAACCCCCATCGGCGAGGAGGAGGACAGCCACCTGGGCGACTTCATCCCCGACGACGATGCCCCGGTCCCCGCCGAGGCCGCCAGCCAGACCCTGCTGAAAGAGCAGTTGGCCGATGTGCTCAAGACCCTGACCCCGCGTGAGGAAAAGGTCCTGCGCCTGCGCTTCGGCCTGGAGGATGGCCGCCCCCGCACGTTGGAAGAGGTCGGAAAGGAGTTCAACGTCACCCGTGAGCGTATCCGCCAGATCGAGGCCAAGGCCCTGCGCAAGCTGCGCCACCCCAGCCGCAGCAAAAAACTGCGTGACTTCCTGGATTAAGCCCCAAATTGCGGTATTTGGGCCTGAATGTGGTCATTCATACATCAAAAACGACGTTTCATCCGAAAAGGGTGGCAAACTCCACCCTGATGATGTAGAATCATGACAGAAAGTTCTTCAAGGAAAGGCTGCAGGCAGCACCCCCAACAAGGCGCTGCCCGCTGAAAATCAAGGAGGAAAATAGTATGATTTGTGTACATTGCGGACGCGATATCCCCAACGGAACGAAGTTCTGCCCCTTCTGCGGCCAGCCGGTCGCCGCTGACCAGCCCGCCGGTCAGCCTGCGTTCAACATCCAGCCCGGCGCAAGCGTGCAGCCGCCGCAGCAGCCCCCGGTCATGGGCGCACAGCAGCCCATGGGCGGCCAGCCCGCAGCGGCCACCGCAACGGTGACGCCCAAAGCACCCATCGACCCCAAGAAGCTGGCTGTGCCGGTCGCTGTGGCGGCTGTCGTGGTTGTGGGCGGTGTGCTGATTGCCACCCATAAGCCCACCGTCAACCTGAACAAGTACATCACCCTGTCTGCCGAGGGCTACAACTCCATCGGCACGCTGGATGTCGAGTTCGACACCGACAAGTTGGAAAAGGATTACGGCAAAAAGATTGCCAAGAACTTCCAGAAGGCGATGAAGAACCACGAGGAGGACACCTACGGCCTCAGCAACCTGGCCGGTTCCCTGTATGAGGGCAGCGAGACGAGCCTGTTTGTGACCTACTGCGCCGACGGCAGCGCCGACAAGACCTGCAACCTGAGCAACGGCGATGTTGTCACCTACACTTGGGACGGCGTCAACGAGCAGACCAAGAAGGAAGCCGAGGAAATGTTCGGCGTCAAGATCAAGTGCAGCGACGTGACCTACAAGGTCTCCGGCCTGACTGCTGTGAATACCTTTGATGCTTTCGACGGCGTCGAGGTCGAGTTCAACGGCATCTCCCCGGACGGCAGCGCCACGGTCAACACCCTGCCCACCGCCGAGGCCGCCAAGGGCTTGTACTACACACTGGACGAGCAGTATGACCTCGCCAACGGCGACACTGTCACCGTGACCGTACACAGCAACCGCGATGATTTCAGCGACTGCATCGAGAAGTACGGCGCTATCCCCGCCACCACTGAAAAGACCTACACGGTGGAGGGGCTGAACGAGTATGTCACCGATTCCGACGGCCTGACCGATTCCGTGCTGGTCAGCTTGCAGAACCAGGCCCAGGATGTGCTGAATGCATACATTGCCAAGTCTTGGGACAGCGAGTGCGTCACCCTCAAGGGGATGAGCTACTTGGGCTACTACATCCTGACCCCAAAAAACAAGGATAACTACGGTGTTTCTCAGGATGTTATCATCCTGCCTTATCAGGTGACCTCGCATAACCACTTTGAGGATGATAAAGGCCAGGTTTATGATGCGGATGTTTCGTACTACTGGTACATCGCTTTCAGGAACGTCAGCAAAGATGCTGACGGCAACATCGCCGGTGGTCTGGATGACTACTATACAGCGAATGCGAGCTTCGATGTTAAAACCGGCCTCGATGATGGCTGGTGGGAGAAGTACTGGAGCTACGATGGCTACCAAACCCTGGACGAACTGTACAGCAATGCTGTCACCCGTAATGTTGAGGACTACAACCATCAGGACAATGTCGGCTGATAACGGCCTGACACCAATCTGAAACCAACAGCCCCGCCTGCCCGGCGGGGCTGTTTTGCTGCCAGGGGGTTGCATTTTGTGCTTGTATGTGATACACTTGCCCACGTGTGAAAAAACTATAATGCGGAGGGAAATAGGAAAAATCATGAAAGAAAAAAACAGAAGCAGCTTCTCCGGTAAACTCGGCTTTGTGCTGTCGGCGGCCGGGGCATCGGTGGGGCTGGGCAATATCTGGCGGTTCCCGTACCTGGCGGCTAAATACGGCGGCGGTATTTTCCTGCTGATTTATATTGTGCTGGCGCTCACCTTCGGCTACACGATGATTATGGCTGAGACCGCCCTGGGCCGCATGACCCACAAAAGCCCGGTCAGCGCCTACGGCAGCTTTGCCAAGCCGGGCAAGAAAAACGGCTTTCTCGGCTTTGGCGGCTGGATCAACGCCATTATCCCGGTCTTGATCGTGCCGTACTACTCGGTCATCGGCGGCTGGGTCATCAAGTATCTGTTTGAGTATCTGCGCGGCAACGCCCAGGGCCTTGCACAGGATGACTATTTCAGCTCCTTCATTGCGGACGGAGCCTCGGCGGAGATTTGCTTTCTGCTGTTTGCGCTCTTCACGCTGGGCATCATCTTTGCAGGCGTACGCAACGGCGTCGAGCGCGTCTCCAGGATCATGATGCCGGTGCTGGTGGTGCTGTCGGTCATTATCGCGGTCTACTCGATCACGCGGCCCGGCGCGCTGGCGGGCGTGGCCTACTTCCTGGTGCCCAACCCGGACAACTTCTCCTGGATGACCGTGGTCACGGCCATGGGCCAGATGTTCTACTCGCTGTCCATCGCCATGGGCATTTTGGTCACGTTCGGTTCTTACATGAAAAAGGACGTCTCGATCGAGGAATCCACCGAACACGTTGAAATTTTTGACACGATCATCGCCATCATGGCGGGCCTTATGATCATCCCGGCGGTGTTTGCTTTCACCGGCGGCGACCCGGACACCTTACAGGCAGGCCCGGCGTTAATGTTCATTACCATCCCCAAGGTGTTTGCCAGCATGGGGCTGGGCACGGTCGTCGGTGTGCTGTTCTTCCTGCTCGTACTGTTCGCGGCGGTCACAAGCTCGATTGCTCTGACCGAGAGCGCTGTCTCGACCTTTGAAGATGAGCTGGGCTGGGGCCGCAAAAAATCCACGGTGCTTGTCGGCGTCATCATGGTGGCGCTGGGTACGCTGTCCAGCCTGGGTTATGGCCCACTGGCGGGCGTGACCATCATCGGAATGCAGTTCCTTGACTTCTTCGACTTCCTGACCAACTCGGTCATGATGCCGATTGCGGCCATTGCTACCTGCCTGCTTGTCTCTCGCGTCATTGGTGTGGAGAAAATCGAGCAGGAGGTCGAGGCGGACGGTCAGCCCTTCCGCCGCAAGAGGATTTTTGCCTTCATGATCCGCTGGCTCTGCCCAATTTTTGCCGCCATCATCCTGGCCAGCTCGGTAGCCAACGCGTTTGGAATCATTAAGATGTGACAACAAAAAAGCCTTCCCCCACAGGGGAAGGCTTTTCTTGTTGTAGGGGTCGGCGTCCTCGGCGCCCCGGGAACGTTTCCGCAGCCGCTTACTTTTTTGCCGGGCTGTACCGCAAAACTTTCTCCGAGAAATTTTTGCTGAAAAACTGCACGAACGGTCCCAGCCCAAACGCACAGATCAGTGTGCCCAGACCAATTAGACCGCCCGACACAAATGTGATGACCGCGCACAGCGCGTCGGTGAAAACACGGCAGCCGAAGTAGGGGACAGGGAGGCGGTCAGCCATCATCAGCGAGAGCGCGTCATAGGGCGCAACGCCTAAATCGGCCGTCTGGTACAGTGAACACCCAAACGCCACCACCAGCACACCCACGGCCACCCAGACCAGCTGTACAGGGAGTGTGTCCGCCGTGCCAAACACCCGGACAAGCGCGTCGTTCGTGAACGTCACAATAAACCCGATGCAAAAGCTGTTGATGATGGTGCCCAGCCCGATGTACCGCCGCCCCCAAATCAGCTGCGGTATAAACAGGAACAGGTTCATGAGCACATTCTCGATGCTGAACGGCAGGCCGACCAACTCCGCCAGCCGCAGGTTCAGCGCACTGATGGAGTCGTTCCCCAGGTGCGAAAACTTGAACACCGCAATGCCGATGCCGATAATGACCACGCCTGCAATCATGCCCAGGATGCGGCGCAGGCTGATTTTCTGACCGAGAATATTCATATGCAAAACTTCCTTTTCTGTATCGCCCGACTTGAAGCCTCCCCTCAAGGGGAGCCTTATGGAGTTATTTATAATAACTATCCTGTAAAACGCACCCCTTTGTCAAGGGTAAACCTGTTTAAAATATCACACCTAACCTTGTGAAAACTGCCGAAACGGGCAGGTATAACCGCTGCGCCGGATTTGTCAAGTGCGGGGAAACGGTGCAAAATCAGCAAATTGCTGAAATTTTGTTACACTGGCCCGGGCGTTCGACACGAAGAAAAAACTTCATAAAAAAGCCGAAAAAACCTTGACAGCAAGCCTTTTACCCTGTATACTAATACAGTATCACAAAAATGGAATAGAGCGCCCTAAAGGGGTTTTGCGAAATCTGCAAAATCGAAAAGTTTGTGAAAAACGACGAATATGCCGCATTTTCACAGTATGCTTTCGGGTCGCTTTCGCCAACTTTGTCAATCTATGGAATAGGAGTGGTCGCGTTTTATGGTAAAGGTCAAGCCCGTACAAAACGGCAGAACGACCCGCATGAGCTTTTCCCGCATCAACGAAGTGATTGGTATGCCCAATCTGATCGAGATCCAGAAAAACTCTTACAACTGGTTCCTGGAGGAAGGCCTGCACGAGGTTTTCCACGACATTGCCGCGATCGAGGACTACACCGGCAACCTGGTGCTGGAGTTCGTTGATTATCGGCTGGACAAGAACCCCAAATATTCTATTAAAGAATGTAAAGAGCGGGATGCCACGTATGCGGCACCCCTGTACGTCACTGCCCGTCTGTTCAACAAGCAGACCGGTGAGGTGAAGGAGCAGGAGATTTTCATGGGCGACTTCCCGCTCATGACCGATGCCGGCACCTTTATTTCCAACGGTGCAGAGCGTGCGATCGTCTCTCAGCTGGTCCGTTCCCCCGGTGTTTTCTATGGCTCCAGCAAGGACCGTACCGGCAAGGACCTGTTTACCGCCACCATGAACCCCAACCGCGGCGCATGGCTGGAGTATGAGACGGATTCCTCCGATGTGTACTATGTCCGCATCGATAAGAACCGCAAGCTGCCTGTCACCACGCTGCTGCGTGCCCTGGGCCTGTCCACCGATGAGCAGATCAAGCAGTTCTTCGGCGACTCTGAGCCGAAGATCAACGCCTCTCTCGAGAAGGACATCACCCACAACACCGAGGAAGGCCTGCTGGAGGTTTACCGCAAGCTGCGCCCCGGTGAGCCCCCGACGGTCGAGAACTCCCGCGCCCATCTGAACAACCTGTTCTTCGACCCGCGCCGCTACGACCTGGCTCGTTTCGGCCGCTACAAGATGAACAACAAGCTCAGCCTGACCCGCCGCATTGCCGGCTACAAGGCTGCTGAGGATATCATCGCCCCCCTGACCGGCGAGCTGCTGGCCGCCAAGGGCGAGAAGATCAACATGGCCAAGGCTGAGGAAATCGACAACGCCGGTGTCACCCGCGTTGTCATCCTGGTCGAGAAGAAGGGCGAGGAGCCGCGTCCGTTCATCGTCATTTCCAACGGTTGCGTCAACGCCCAGAATTTCTTCAGCTTTGACGTTGAGGCCGAGGCCGGTGTCAACGAGCGTGCCAACTTCGCCGAGATCCGCAAGATCCTCGACACCACCTCTGACGTGGAGGAGCAGAAGGAGCTGCTGCGCCAGAACCACGATGTTCTGATCAGCCGCACCGTCACCGTCGATGACATCTTCGCATCTGTCAATTACCTGCTGGGCCTGGATCACGGCATCGGCACCACCGATGAGATCGACCACCTGGGCAACCGCCGCGTCCGCAGCGTCGGTGAGCTGCTGCAGAACCAGTTCCGCATCGGCTTCTCCCGCATGGAACGCGTCATCCGTGAGCGCATGACCCTGCAGAACCAGGAGAACGGCGAAATCACCCCGCAGAGCCTGGTCAACATCCGCCCGGTCGTCGCCGCTATCAAGGAGTTCATCGGTTCCAGCCCGCTGTCCCAGTTCATGGACCAGAACAACCCCCTGGCCGAGTTGACCCACAAGCGTCGTCTGTCCGCTCTGGGCCCCGGCGGTCTGTCCCGTGACCGCGCAGGCTTCGAGGTCCGCGACGTTCATTACACCCACTATGGCCGTCTGTGCCCCATCGAGACGCCTGAAGGCCCGAACATCGGTCTGATTTCCTACTTGGCTACCTACGCCAAGATCAACAAGTACGGCTTTGTCGAGGCCCCCTACCGCAAGGTGGACAAGGCTACCGGCACCGTCACCGATGAAGTTATCTATATGACCGCCGACGAGGAGGACGAGTACATCGTCGCCCAGGCCAACGAGCCGCTGGACGAGAACAACCACTTCGTCCGTACCCGCGTTTCCGGCCGTCACCGCAACGACATCCAGGAGTTTGAGGCCTCTCAGGTCGACTTTATGGATGTTTCTCCCCGCATGATGGTTTCCGTCGCTACGGCCTGCATTCCGTTCCTGGAGAATGATGACTGTAACCGTGCTCTGATGGGCTCCAACATGCAGCGCCAGGCCGTGCCTCTGATGGTCACCCAGCAGCCGCTGGTCGCCACCGGCATGGAGTACAAGGCTGCCACCGACTCCGGTGTCTGCGTCCTGGCCGCCCACGACGGCACGGTTGAGTATGTGGATGCTGAAAAGGTCGTTGTCCGCTGCGCAGACGGTTCTGCCGATACCTACGAACTCATCAAGTTCATGCGCTCCAACCAGGGCAACTGCAACAACCAACGCCCCATCGTCAACGTGGGCGAGACCGTCAAGGCCGGCGACGTGCTGGCGGACGGCCCCGCGACCCGCAACGGCGAGATCAGTCTGGGCAAGAACGCCCTGGTCGGCTTCATGACCTGGGAAGGCTATAACTACGAGGACGCCGTTCTGCTGAACGAGAAGCTTGTCCGCGAGGATGTCTACACCTCCATCCATATCGAAGAGTACGAGACCGAGGCCCGCGATACCAAGCTCGGACCTGAGGAAATCACCCGCGATATCCCGAACGTCGGCGACGACGCTCTGAAAGATCTGGACGACCGCGGCATCATCCGCATCGGTGCTGAGGTCAAGACCGGCGACATCCTCGTCGGCAAGGTCACCCCGAAGGGCGAGACCGAGCTGACCGCCGAGGAACGCCTGCTGCGCGCCATCTTCGGTGAGAAGGCCCGCGAAGTCCGTGACACCTCCCTGCGCGTGCCCCACGGCGCCTACGGCATCGTTGTTGACGTCAAGGTCTTTACCCCCGAGAACAGCGACGAGCTGCAGCCCGGCGTGCGTATGTGCGTGCGCTGCTACATCGCCCAGAAGCGTAAGATCAGCGTCGGCGATAAGATGGCCGGCCGTCACGGCAACAAGGGCGTTGTTTCCCGCATCCTGCCGCAGGAGGATATGCCCTTCCTGCCCGACGGCACCCCGTTGGACATCGTGCTGAACCCCCTGGGCGTTCCTTCCCGTATGAACATCGGTCAGGTGCTGGAAGTCAACCTGGGCTATGTCGCCAAGGCGCTGGGCTGGAAGGTCCAGACCCCCGTTTTCGACGGCGCACACGAGTCCGACCTGCGTGACTGCTTCGCCGAGGCCCGCGAAAAGTGGCATGGTGAGAATGCCCCCGAGTACCCGACCCACCTCGACCGCTTGATGGGCGAGAAGGGCCACGTCATTGACTTCTCCAAGATCGACCTGACCGACGACGGCAAGACCACCGTTTACGACGGCCGTACCGGCGAGCAGTTCCCCAACAAGGTCACGGTAGGCTATATGTACTACCTCAAGCTGCATCACCTGGTTGACGATAAGATTCACGCACGTTCTACCGGCCCCTACTCCATGGTCACCCAGCAGCCTCTGGGCGGCAAGGCACAGTTCGGCGGCCAGCGCTTCGGCGAGATGGAAGTCTGGGCGCTGGAAGCCTACGGCGCCGCTTACACCCTGCAGGAGATCCTGACCATCAAGTCCGACGACGTCGTGGGCCGTGTCAAGACCTACGAGGCCATCGTCAAGGGCGAGCCGATCCCGCGCCCCGGTATCCCCGAGAGCTTCCGCGTTATGCTCAAAGAGCTGCAGAGCCTGGGCCTGGATATCGTTGTGCAGGATAAGGAAGGCAACGCCGTCGATATGCGTCAAGAGTTTGACGATGATGACAGCAGCTTTGAGAACAATGACTACGACCTGGGCGATAACGTCATGGTCGAGAGTGAGCTGCAGGACGATTACAGCGTCAAGGATGCCGACGAAGGCTTTGACGATGATCTGGACGAGGATGCAGGCCCCACGGCTGACGACCTCGCTGCGATCGAGTCTGATTCCTTCGACGACTGATTGAGAGTGTATCGTGTGTCATATTGAATTTGAGAGGGTTCGCTGAATGGAAAATAAAGAATTCGATTCTATTAAGATCGGCCTTGCCTCCCCGGACCAGATCCGTGCCTGGAGCTACGGCGAGGTCACCAAGCCCGAAACCATCAACTACCGCACCCTGAAGCCGGAGCGCGACGGCCTGTACTGCGAGCGCATTTTTGGACCTACCAAGGACTGGGAGTGCCACTGCGGCAAGTACAAGCGCATCCGTTATAAGGGCAAGATCTGCGACAAGTGCGGCGTTGAAGTCACCCGCGCCAAGGTTCGCCGTGAGCGCATGGGCCACATTGAGCTGGCTGCACCGGTTTCCCACATCTGGTACTTCAAGGGTATTCCCAGCCGCATCGGCCTGATGCTGGACATCAGCCCCCGCCAGCTGGACAAGGTGCTGTATTTCGCCAACTACATTGTCACCGACCCCGGTTTCACGCCGCTGGAGAAAAAGCAGCTGCTGACCGAGCGCGAGTACAAGGAAATGCGCGAAAAGTACGAGGATACGTTTGAAGCCGGCATGGGTGCTGAAGCCATCCAGAAGCTGTTGGCTGAGATCGACCTCGACAAACTGAGCAAAGAGCTGCGCGAAGAGTTGGAGCATGCCAACGGCCAGAAGCGCGTCCGTCTGCTGAAGCGCTTGGAGTGCGTTGAGAGCTTTCTCGAGAGCAACCAGCGCCCCGAGTGGATGATCATGACGGTCATCCCGGTCATCCCGCCGGATCTGCGCCCCCTGCTGCAGCTGGACGGCGGCCGTTTTGCGACCTCCGACCTGAACGATCTGTACCGCCGCGTCATCAACCGCAACAACCGCCTGAAGCGCCTGCTGGAACTCGGTGCGCCTGACATCATTGTCCGCAACGAGAAGCGTATGCTGCAGGAGGCTGTGGACGCCCTGATCGACAACGGCCGCCGCGGCCGCCCGGTCACCGGTGCCAACAACCGTGCTCTGAAGTCCCTGTCCGATATGCTGAAAGGCAAGCAGGGCCGCTTCCGCCAGAACCTGCTGGGCAAGCGTGTTGACTACTCTGGCCGTTCCGTTATCGTCGTTGGCCCCGAGCTGAAGATGTACCAGTGCGGTCTGCCTAAGGAGATGGCCCTCGAGCTGTTCAAGCCCTTCGTCATGAAGGACCTGGTCGAGAAGGAGAAGGCCAACAACATCAAGTCCGCCCGCAAGATGGTCGAGCGCGCCCGCCCTGAGGTCTGGGACTCCCTCGAGACCGTCATCAAGGGCCACCCGGTCCTGCTGAACCGTGCACCTACGCTGCACCGTCTGGGCATCCAGGCCTTTGAGCCTGTCCTGGTCGAGGGCCGTGCCATCAAGCTGCACCCCCTGGTCTGCACTCCCTTCAACGCCGACTTTGACGGCGACCAGATGGCTGTCCATCTGCCGCTGTCCACCGAGGCCCAGCGCGAAGCCAAGATGCTGATGCTGGCCTCCGGCAACCTGCTGAAGCCTTCTGACGGCGAGCCCGTCACCGTGCCCACGCAGGATATGATCCTGGGCAGCTACTACCTGACCCTCGTCAACCCCGAGGATAAGGGCCACGGCAAGGTCTTCCGCGATGAAGCCGAGGCCATGATGGCCTACTCCGAGGGTCTGATCACCCTGCAGGCACCCATCAAGGTGCGCCGCACCATGACCTTTGACGGCGTGGAGGAGACCGGTCTGGTCGATACCACGATGGGCCAGATCATCTTCAACAACCCGATCCCGCAGGATCTGGGCTATGTCGATCGTACCGACCCGGCTACGAAGTTCGACTACGAGATGAACCCCCGCACGCTGAAGATCGCTTCCGGCGGCAAGAGCGACAAGCTGACGAAGAAGGGCTTGCCCGACATCATCAGCCGCTGCCTGACCAAGCATGGCACCAAGACCTGCGCCATGATGCTGGATCAGATCAAGGCCCAGGGCTACAAATACTCCACCCTGTCCGCTATCACCGTCGCCGTTCCCGATGCTATCATGCCCGAGGAAAAGCCGGAGATTCTGGCTGCCGCTGACAAGAAGATCGAGAAGGTCATGAAGAACTTCAACCGCGGCCTGATCTCCGACGAGGAGCGCTACCGCAAGACGGTCGAGATCTGGCAGGCTGCCACGGAGGAAGTCTCCGAGGCTCTGAGCGACAACCTGAAGAAGAACCACCAGCGCAACCCCATCTATATGATGTCCGATTCCGGTGCCCGTGGTTCTATGGACCAGATCAAGCAGCTGGCCGGTATGCGCGGTCTGCTGGCGAACACGGCCGGTAAGACGCTGGAAATGCCTATCCGCGCCAACTATCGTGAAGGCCTGAATATCCTGGAATACTTCATCTCTTCTCGAGGCGCTCGTAAGGGCTTGGCTGATACCGCTCTGCGTACCGCTGACTCTGGTTACCTGACCCGCCGTCTGGTCGATGTCTCCCAGGAAGTTATCATCCGTGAGGAGGACTGCCACGCAACCGAGGGCATCTGGGTCCGCGAGATCAGCGAGGGCAACTCCGTCGTTGAGAGCTTCAAGGAGCGCTTGAACGGCCGTTACTCCCTGCATGATGTCCATGATCCTGCCACTGGCGAGCTGCTCGTCAGCAAGGACAAGATGATGGATATGTTCGACGCTGAAAAGATCGTCAACGCCGGCATCACCGAGCTGGAGATTCGCTCCGTCATGACCTGCCGTGCGCATGTCGGCGTCTGCGCCCGCTGCTACGGCTCCAATATGTCCAACGGCCAGTGCGTCAAGGTCGGTGAGTCTGTCGGTATCATCGCTGCTGAGTCCATCGGCGAGCCCGGTACCCAGCTGACCATGCGTACCTTCCATACCGGCGGTATCGCATCTGCCGAAGATATCACCCAGGGTCTTCCCCGCGTTGAGGAATTGTTCGAGAGCCGCCGTCCCAAGGCCATGGCTATCATGACCGAGATTGGTGGTACTGTCCACATCGACGACACCAAAAAGAGCCGCCATGCCGAGATTACCGGCGTGGACGAGAACGGCGCCCCTGTCACTAAGAGCTACCTGATTCCCTTCGGCCAGCGCCTGAAGGTCATGGAGGGCGACGAGGTCGCCAAGGGTGCTCTGCTGACCGAAGGCCATGCGTATCCGCAGGATATCCTGGCCGTCCAGGGCCCCATCGCTACCCAAAACTACCTCATCAGCGAGGTTCAGAAGGTTTACCGTCTGCAGGGTGTTGACATCAACGATAAGCATATCGAAGTCATCGTCCGCCAGATGATGCGCAAGGTTCGCCTGGAGGATGTCGGCTCTGCTGATCAGATCATCGCCGAGCTGGATACCCTCAAGAAGAACGGCCAGATCGAGGGCGCTACCGAGACCGCCGTCAACGCAGGCCTCGAGGCTGCCAAGCTGCTGGATTGCCTGAGCACGACCCGCTTCCTGAACGGTGGCGTTGTTAACCGCCGCGATGTGATGATCGTGAACGAGGAAATTCAGAAACGCATCGACGCAGGCCAGACCGACCTCAAGCTGGTTCAGGCCAGCCAGGTGCTGCTGGGCATCACTAAGTCCAGCCTGGCTACCGACTCCTTCCTGTCCGCCGCTTCCTTCCAGGAGACCACCCGTGTCCTGACCGAGGCTGCCATCAAGGGCAAGGTCGACCCGCTGGCCGGCCTGAAGGAGAACGTCATTATCGGTAAGCTCATTCCCGCCGGTACCGGTCTGCCGGAGGTCGAGGAGGAGCTGGTCCAGGCAGAGATCGCCCGTGACGCTGCCGAAGCCGCCTACGACCACTAATCCATAAAAAGTAAAATGCCCCACCGCTAACCCGCGGTGGGGCATTTTTGGTGATGCCCATCCGTCCACGATTGACACACACTTGTAAAACGGTTATAATAAATTAACCAGACCATGCAAAGGGAAGTGACACCATGCTGTTCCTGCAATACCCGCCGTGTTCTACCTGCCAAAAGGCCAAAAAATGGCTGGACGACCACGGCATTGCCTACACCGCCCGCCATATCAAGGCGGATAATCCTACCGCCGACGAGCTGCGTGCCTGGATTGCCCAAAGCGGCCTGCCCATCAAGCGGTTCTTCAACACCAGCGGCCTTGTCTACAAAAATCTGGGTCTGAAAGACAAGCTGCCCACCATGACCGAGGACGAGCAGATCGCCCTGCTGGCATCGGACGGTATGCTCGTCAAGCGCCCCCTGCTGGTGGCGGACGATTTCGTCCTGCCCGGCTTCAAACCCGCCGAATGGGAGAAGGCGCTTTTGTAAACGCATATCCTCTGTTCTGCAAAACCATATTAATAAGGAGAAAACCATGGCTGAAATTTTAAAAGACCGCAGCGAACTCGACACGCAGTTCCAGTGGGACCTGACCCCGATGTTTGAGAACGACGACGCCTGGGAAGCCACCCTCGCCAGCCTCGACGCGGATATTGAGAGTCTGTCCGCCTTTGCTGGCAAACTGAACGATGCCGTTACCATCGGTGCGTACCTCGATGCCTCCACCGAGGTGGGCCGCAAGGTCGAGCGCCTGTACTGCTATGCCTCCCAGCGCCACGACGAGGACACCCGCGACGACAAGGCCCAGAGTATGTATGCCCGCGTCGGCAGCAAGTACGTCAAGATGGCTGCCGCCCTGTCCTTCGCCCAGCCCGAAATCCTGTCCCTGCCTGAGGAGACGCTGACCGCCATCGTCAACGACCCCGCCGTCGCCGACTACAAGTTCAACCTCGAGGATCTGCTGCGCAGCAAGCCCCACACCCTGACCAAGGCTGAGGAAAAGCTGCTGGCCAGCTTTGGCGAGGTCATGTCCGCGCCCTCCGAGGCCTACCACAATTTGGAGGATGCCGACCTGCTATTTGATGCCGTCAAGAACGGCGCAGGAGAGACTGTCGAGGTCACCGGCTCCAACTTTGTGCCTCTGGAAATGGGTACCGACCGTGTTCTGCGCGAGAACGCTTTCCACAGCTACTACAAGAGCTACCGCGAGCACATCAACACCTTCGCGGCCATGTACAGCGGTGCCATCAAGGCTGCCACCGCCGAGGCTGCTGCCCGCAATTATCCGTCCTCCCGCGCCATGGCTATGGCAGGGGAGAACGTGCCCGCCGAGGTCTATGACAACCTCATTGCGACCGTCCGCAAGCATATGCCCGCCATGCACCGCTATGTCCGCCTGCGCAAAAAGATGTTGGGCGTTGATGAGCTGCATTTCTACGACGTCTACGCCCCGCTGGTCGGCGACCTGAAAAAATCCTACACCTACGAGACCGCGCAGGAAATGGTGCTGAAAGCCGTTGCCCCCCTGGGCGAAGACTACCAGGAAACTGTCCGCAAGGCATACGCTGAGCGTTGGATCGACGTTTACCCCAACCGCGGCAAGCGCGGCGGTGCCTACTCCGGCGGCTGCTATGACTCCAACCCCTATATCCTGCTGAATTTCAGCGGCACGCTGGACAGCGTCTCCACCCTGGCGCACGAGATGGGCCACACCATCCACAGCTGGCGATCCCGCCAGCACCAGCCGCCGCAGTACGCGGACTATACGCTGTTCGTCGCTGAGGTCGCGTCCACCGTCAACGAGAACCTGCTCATTGAGCAGCTGCTCCAGAACGAGAACGACCCCCAGACCCGCCTGTACCTGCTGAACCAGTACCTCGAGAACTTCAAGGGCACCGTCTACCGCCAGACGATGTTTGCCGAGTTCGAGCGCGAGGCCCACGCTATGGTGGAGCGCGGTGAGGCCCTGAACGCCGCCGCCCTGAACGCCCTGTACAAGCGCCTTGTCACTGACTACTTCGGCGACGACATGGTCATCGACGACGAGATCCAGTACGAGTGGGCGCGCATCCCGCACTTCTACCGCCCGTTCTACGTCTACAAGTACGCAACTGGCTACTCCACCGCCGTGGCTCTGTCCGAGGGCATCCTGAAAGAGGGCGAGCCCGCCGTCAAGCGCTACAAGGAGTTCCTGTCCATGGGCGGAAGCGCCTACCCGCTGGACGAGCTGCGCCACGCCGGTGTTGACCTTGCCACCCCGGCCCCCGTGGACGCGGCCCTCGAGAAGTTTGAGCGCATCCTGGATGATGCGGAGGCCACGCTGGCAAAGCTGCAGTAAGCCTGTCCCTGCAACCGGGTAGAGATGTAGGGGCCGCACATGTGCGGCCCGCAACCCTCCGGCAGGCGCCTGTTCACCTTACATGAGCGGGCCGGGCATGCCCGGCCCCTACAGACGCAATACACCAAAAAGAGGAGCGCCCTCCGCGGGCGCTCCTCTTTAATAATAGGTATGCGATGTTACTTGCCCAGAACTGCCTTGATGTAGGCGGCCTCACGAGCTGCAATCTGATCCTGATATGCCTTTACGGCTTTGGCGTAGGCAGCCTCACGCTGATCGGCGGAAGCCTGCGCGGCCTTGCCGGCGGCAATTACGGCGGCTACTCTGGCGTCAGCCTGAGTCTGTGTGGCTTTTCCTGCGGCGATAACGGCAAGGCACTCAGCATCGGCTTTCGCCTGGGCAGCCTTGGCGGCCTTCAAAATCGCGGCGCTGTCGGCGTCAGCCTTTGCCTTTGCATTCTTGGCGTAGGCATCGACCGCAGCCGTGTAAGCGGCTTCTTTGGCGGCGATCTGGGCCTGATAAGCCTTCACGGCGGCAATGTAGTCACTGTTGGCATCTGCAAAAACAGGCACAGCGAGCAGCGATACCATGCACAGGGAAATCAAAACAGCAAGGAATTTTTTCATAATCGATACCTCCTCAAAATATGTGGCAGATAAGTGTCGCCCGGGGACGCCCCGGACTTGTCTGTACCCTCATTATAACAAAACGGGGAACAGGATGCAACAGAAATCGACTCGTCAAAATCATAAATCTGAACGCTGCATTTTGTGCATAATGTATATTTGTCTCTGCGGCATGGACAAAACATACAAGATATGGTGCGCCCGGCACGGCGCAAGGGGAGCGCGGCTGCCCTTATTCTATGCACAGACTTTCCGAAACGTGCCCCGATCGGGCAGACCAGGGCAAGAATTGCACATTTTGCTTCAGAAACGAAAAATTCTCCGTATTGCACGATTTTTTCAAGATTTTTTTGGCAATACTCTTGACAATCCGGTCGGAATGCTGTAATATAATCATTGCGTGAGTTGCGGGGTATAGTGCGGCCATTCGGCAGTACAAACCGCAAAAAAGCGCGTGAATAAGTGAAGAAAGGAGAAAAGAAATGCCTACTTTTAACCAGCTCGTGCGCAAAGGCCGTGAGGTCCTGGTCAAAAAGAGCACTGCACCTGCCCTTCTGAAGAGCTATAACTCCCAGAAAAAGGAGTACACCAACCTGAACAGCCCGCAGAAGCGTGGTGTCTGCACTGCTGTGCGTACCATGACCCCAAAAAAGCCTAACTCTGCTCTGCGTAAAGTTGCCCGTGTCCGCCTCACGAATGGTATCGAGGTCACCTCTTACATTCCCGGTATCGGCCATAACCTGCAGGAGCACAGCGTTGTTCTGATCCGCGGCGGTCGTGTCAAGGATCTGCCCGGTGTCCGTTACCACATCATCCGTGGTACGCTGGATACCCAGGGTGTTGCGAACCGTAACCAGGCCCGCAGCAAATACGGTGCTAAGCGCCCCAAGGCCGGTGCCAAGAAGTAAGGAAACATCTTTTCGCCATAAAATAGGCCAACGCCTTTTTTGTGGCACAACGGGAGTTTCTTAACTTTCGAGTACCGATGATATCATTTATGTGAAGGAGGGAAGAAAGATGCCCAGAAGAGGTAATGTCGCGAAACGCGAAGTTCTGGCCGATCCTATTTACAATTCCAAGGTTGTCACCCGCCTGGTCAACTACATCATGCTGGATGGCAAGAAAGGTGTTGCTCAGGAGATCGTTTACGATGCATTCAACATCGTGAAGGAAAAGACCGGCAACGACCCGCTCGAGATGTTCGAGAAGGCTATGGAGAACATCATGCCTAACCTCGAGTGCAAGACCCGCCGTGTCGGCGGCGCTAACTACCAGGTCCCCCTGGAGGTCAGCCCCGCTCGCCGCGAGACCCTCGGTCTGCGCTGGCTGACTGCTTACAGCCGCGCCCGTGGCGAGAAGACCATGTCTGCTCGTCTGGCTGCTGAGATCATCGACGCCACCAACGGTGTCGGCGGTTCTGTCAAGAAGCGCGAGGATACGCACAAGATGGCCGAGGCCAACAAGGCTTTTGCCCACTATCGTTATTGATTCGCTGTCGAGGAGGTTTAAGCCATGGCTACGCCGAGAGATGTATCTCTTGCAATGACCCGTAATATCGGTATCATGGCCCACATCGACGCAGGTAAGACCACCACCACCGAGCGTATCCTGTACTACACCGGTATCAACCATAAGATCGGTGAAGTTCATGACGGCGCTGCTACGATGGACTGGATGGAACAGGAGCAGGAGCGTGGTATCACCATCACCTCCGCTGCTACTACCTGCTATTGGAGCCATACCGAGACCCAGCACGATCCGGCTCTCTTCAAGAAGAACCGCCATCGTATCAACATCATCGACACCCCGGGCCACGTTGACTTCACCGTTGAGGTTCAGCGTTCCCTGCGCGTTCTGGACGGTTCTGTTACCGTTTTGGCCGCTAAGGGCGGTGTTGAGCCGCAGTCTGAGACCGTTTGGCGTCAGGCTGACGAGTACAAGGTTCCCCGCATGGTTTACGTCAACAAGATGGATACCATGGGTGCCGATTTCTACCGCTGCGTTCAGATGCTCCATGATCGTCTGCACGCAAACGGTGTGCCCATCCAGCTGCCCGTTGGCCAGGAAGATACCTTCAAGGGTATTATCGACCTGATCGATATGCAGGCTGACATCTACTATGATGACATGGGCAATGACGTCCGCGTTGAGCCTATCCCTGAGGATATGCAGGAGAAGGCCCAGGAGTACCATGACAAGCTGATCGAGGCTGTTGCTGAGACCGACGAAGAGCTGATGATGAAGTACCTGGAAGGCGAAGAGCTGACCAAGGAAGAAATCAAGGCCGCTCTGCGTAAGGCTACCATCTCCAACGAGATCGTGCCTGTTGTCTGCGGCTCCTCCTACAAGAACCGCGGCGTTCAGAAGCTGCTGGATGCCATTGTTGACTACATGCCGGCTCCTACCGACGTTGCAGCCATCAAGGGCACCAACCCCGAGACCGGCGAGGAGGAGGATCGTGTCTCCTCCGACGACCAGCCGTTCGCAGCTCTGGCCTTCAAGATCATGACTGACCCGTATGTCGGTAAGCTCTGCTTCTTCCGTGTGTACTCCGGTACGCTGGACGCAGGCACCACCGTCTACAACTCTGTCAAGGATAACAACGAGCGTATCGGCCGTATCCTGCAGATGCACGCCAACAACCGTAAGGACATCGACACCGTTTACGCGGGCGATATTGCGGCTGCTGTCGGTCTGAAGAATACCACCACCGGTGACACGCTGTGCGACGAGAAGCACCCCATCATTCTGGAGTCCATGAACTTCCCGGAGCCCGTTATCCGCGTTGCCATCGAGCCCAAGACCAAGGCTGGCTCTGAGAAGATGGGCATTGCGCTGGCAAAGCTCGCTGAAGAGGATCCGACCTTCCGCACCTGGACCGATGAAGAGACCGGTCAGACCATCATCGCCGGCATGGGCGAGCTCCATCTGGAGATCATCGTCGACCGTCTGCTCCGCGAGTTCAAGGTCGAGGCCAACGTTGGTGCTCCCCAGGTTGCCTATCGCGAGACCATTCGCAAGGAAGCCAACCAGGAGACCAAGTACGCCCGCCAGTCTGGTGGTAAGGGCCAGTATGGTCACGTTAAGATCAAGCTGGAGCCCAACCCCGGCAAGGGTTACGAGTTCGTCAACGGTGTCGTTGGCGGCGCTATCCCGAAGGAATATATCCCCGCTGTTGACAATGGTATCCAGGGCGCGATGAAGTCCGGCGTTCTCGCTGGCTATCCCGTCGTTGATGTCAAGGTTACCCTGTGGGATGGTTCTTATCATGAGGTCGACTCCTCTGAAATGGCGTTCTCCATCGCCGGTTCTATGGCATTCAAGGATGCTATGAAGAAGTGCGATCCCGTCATCATGGAGCCCATCATGAAGGTCAACGTTATCGTGCCTGATGAGTACATGGGCAACGTTATCGGCGACCTGAACAGCCGCCGCGGCCAGATCACCAACCAGGAGTCTCAGGACGGTACCGCCCGCGTGACTGCTATGGTTCCTCTGTCCGAGATGTTCGGCTACGCCACCGACCTGCGTTCCAAGACCCAGGGCCGTGGCCAGTACTCCATGGAGCCTGATGAGTATCAGCAGGTTCCCAAGAGCGTTGCCGACAAGATCATGGCCGAGCGCGCTCACAAAGTGTAATTTTTAAGTCATACTTCATAAATTATACTTGCAATTTCTCTTTAAATTTTGTATGATAGTCTTACGCAAGACTACCAATATGTTTTAATTAAAGGAGGACACTTCCAATGGCTGAAAAGGAAAAATTTGACCGCTCTTTGGAGCACGTCAACATTGGTACCATTGGTCACGTTGACCATGGTAAGACTACCCTGACCGCTGCCATCACCAAGACTCTGGCTCTGAAGGGCGACGCCGACTTCATGGATTACTCCAGCATCGACAAGGCTCCCGAGGAGAAGGCTCGTGGTATCACGATCAACACCGCTCACGTTGAGTACCACACCGAGAAGCGTCACTACGCCCACGTTGACTGCCCGGGCCATGCTGACTACATCAAGAACATGATCACCGGTGCTGCTCAGATGGACGGTGCTATCCTGGTTGTCGCTGCTACCGATGGTCCCATGCCCCAGACCCGTGAGCACATCCTGCTCGCCCGTCAGGTCGGCGTGCCCAAGATCGTTGTCTTCATGAACAAGTGCGACATGGTCGACGACGAGGAGCTGCTGGATCTGGTCGAGATGGAGATCCGTGAGCTGCTGAACGAGTACGACTTCGATGGCGACAACACCCCCATCATCCGTGGTTCTGCTCTGAAGGCTCTGGAGTCCACCAGCACCGATCCTAACGCCCCCGAGTACAAGTGCATTTGGGAGCTGATGGACGCTGTTGACAGCTACATCCCCACTCCTGACCGTGCTGCTGACAAGCCCTTCCTGATGCCCGTTGAGGACGTCATGACCATTTCTGGCCGTGGCACCGTCGCCACCGGTCGTGTCGAGCGTGGTACTGCCCACGTCGGCGACCAGATGGAAATCGTCGGTATCAAGGAAGAGAAGATGACCACCACCATCACCGGCCTGGAGATGTTCCGCAAGAGCCTGGAGTTCGCTCAGGCTGGCGACAACATCGGCGCCCTGCTGCGTGGTGTTGACCGCGACCAGATCGAGCGTGGCCAGTGCCTGTGCCAGCCCGGTTCTGTTCACCCCCACACCACCTTCGACGGCCACGTTTACGTCCTGAAGAAGGAAGAGGGCGGCCGTCACACCCCGTTCTTCAACAACTATCGTCCTCAGTTCTACTTCCGCACCACCGACGTTACCGGCATCATCACCCTGCCCGAGGGCACTGAGATGTGCATGCCCGGCGACAACGTCGATATGCACGTTGAGCTGATCACCCCCGTCGCCATGGAAGAGGGCCTGCGTTTCGCTATCCGCGAGGGCGGCCACACCGTTGGTTCCGGCGTTGTTTCCAAGATCGAGAAGTAATTTCTTGCTCTGAAAAGCAATACTAAGGGCGCTGTCCGTAAGGGCAGCGCCCTTTTTTGTATTGGAAACCGATGTTTGTAGGGGGCGGCGTCCTCGACGCCCCGCAGAGGGGACAAGCTCCCTCCCTGCAATAGAACACATCCCTCTGCGTTTGTGCACCATCCACAAACGCAGAGGGATTTTTTTGCGGAAAAAGTCAAATAAATCCTATAAACCTATTGACATTCTGGGTAAATAGGTATATTATACAGGCATCGGGTTTGAACAAAGGCAAACCAAAAACCAGAAAGGGGAACGCTGCCATGTCTGCTATGTGTTGTTGTCGTATGTACTGTCACCGGGCATGGTCTATGGGGCGCACCAGCACCCCTATGTGTTGAACTTGACCTTCGTCCGGGAACTTTCGTTACGAAAGCCCGGATTTTTTTGTACCCAAATTTGTTCATGACCCGATAGGGAAGGGGAGACTTTCGTGGATTGGAATGTGATCGCACAATACCTGCCACTGTACAAAAAGGCCGCGTGGCTGACCCTGCGCCTTGGCCTGGCAGGCATCGTGATCGCAATAGTCGTCGGGCTGGTCTGTGCGCTGGTCCAGTATTACAAGGTGCCTGTGCTGCGCCGCATCGTGGGGGCCTACATCGAGCTCAGCCGCAATACGCCGTTGCTGGTGCAGCTGTTTTTCATCTATTATGGCCTGCCGAAAATCGGCATCAAGACCAACGCCGAAATCTGCGGTATTGTGGGTCTGGCGTTCCTGGGCGGCAGCTACATGGCGGAGGCGTTCCGCAGCGGGTTGGAATCCATCGAGCCGATTCAGACCGAGAGCGCCATGAGTCTGGGCATGGACCACGCGCAGACGATGCGCTACATCATCCTGCCGCAGGCTATGTCCATCAGTGTGCCGGCGTTCGTCGCCAACGTCATTTTCCTGCTGAAGGAGACCAGCGTGTTCAGCGCCATCAGCCTGATGGACCTGATGTTCACCGCGAAAGACCTCATCGGCCTGTACTACAAAACCACCGAGTGCCTGTTCCTGCTGGTGGTCTTTTACCTGCTGATTCTGCTGCCGGTGTCTCTGCTGGGCAGTTGGCTGGAAAGGAGGCTGCGCTATGCCGGATTTGGGGCTTAACGTACTGCTCAAGGGCAAAAACGCGGCCCGCCTGCTGGGTGGCCTGTGGGTGGCCCTGCGCATCAGCCTGATTTCCGTCGTCATCAGCATCCCGCTGGGCATCCTGCTGGGCGTGCTGATGAGCGGCAAGAATCCCATCGTCAAAGCTATTCTCCGCGTGTATCTGGAAATCATCCGCATCATGCCGCAGATGGTGCTGCTGTTCCTTGTGTTCTTTGGAACCACCCGTGCCTGGGGGTGGGATCTCTCGGGCGAGACAGCGTCCATCATCGTTTTTGTGCTGTGGGGCACAGCGGAGATGAGCGACCTCGTGCGCGGGGCGCTGATCTCCATTCCCAAGCACCAATACGAGAGCAGCGAGGCGCTGGGCCTGACGAAGGGTCAGACCTACCTGTACATCATCATCCCGCAGACGGTGCGCCGCCTGATCCCACTGAGCATCAACCTCATCACCCGCATGATCAAAACCACCAGCCTGGTGCTGATGATCGGTGTCGTCGAGGTGTTGAAGGTCGCGCAGCAGATTATTGAAGCCAACCGTATGTCCAGCCCGAACGCTGCGTTTGGCATCTACCTGGTGGTGTTCCTGCTGTATTTCCTGGCCTGCTGGCCCATCAGCCTGCTGGCATCGTACTTAGAGAAAAAGTGGAGGTAAAAAACCATGGCAGAACCAATTTTGACTGTGGAGCATCTTGTCAAGGGCTATGGTGAAAATACCGTGCTGGACGATGTCAGCCTGGCTGTCCGCCCCGGTGAAGTCATTGTGGTCGTCGGCCCCAGCGGCTGCGGAAAAAGTACGCTGCTGCGGTGCATCAACGCCCTGGAACCTACCCAGAGCGGCCGCGTGCGGCTGGGCAACGAGACGGTTGCCTACGGCGGCAAGGGACTTACCAGCCTGCGGCAGCGTATTGGCATGGTGTTCCAAAGCTATGAACTGTTCCCGCACCTGACTGTGCTGGACAACGTGATGCTGGCCCCCCAAAAGGTGGCCAAGCGCCCGAAAGCCGAGGTGCAGCAGGAGGCCGAGAACCTGCTGGACCGCGTAGGTCTGCTGGGCAAGGCCAGGAGCTACCCGCGTGAGCTGTCCGGCGGCCAGAAGCAGCGCGTCGCCATTGTCCGTGCGCTGGCTATGCACCCCGAGATTTTGCTGTTCGACGAGGTCACGGCCGCCCTGGACCCCGAGATGGTTCGCGAGGTGCTAGACGTCATGTTGGATCTTGCGAAGCAGGGCCGCACGATGATCATTGTCACCCACGAAATGCAGTTTGCCCGCGCGATTGCCGACCGGGTCATCTTCCTGGACGGCGGCAAAATTGTAGAGGAAGGCACGCCGGAGGAGTTTTTCGACCACCCCAAGACCGAGCGCGCCCAGAAGTTCTTGCGGACCTTCACGTTTGACAGCGTGAAGTGAAAATCGTTGTAGAGCGGGGTACTCTCACCCCGCCGCACATAGAGGAAAGTATATAAAGGTTAAAAGGAGTGTACCATCATGAAAAAGTTTACCAAAGTGACCGCTGCGGCATTGGCCGCGACCCTCAGCCTGTCCCTGGCCGCCTGCGGCAGCAGCGCCAGCACCGATGCAGCCTCCACCGCATCCGCTGACGGCGTTGTCTACCGCACGCTGGACGAGATCAAGGCCGGCGGCACCATTAACATCGGCGTTTTCTCCGACAAGAACCCGTTCGGTTACGTTGACGAGAACGGCGAGTATCAGGGCTACGACATCTATTTCGGCAACCGCCTGGCCGAGGATCTCGGCGTCAAGGTCAACTACGTCTCCACAGAGGCCGCCAACCGCATTGAGTACCTGCAGACAGGCAAGGTGGACGTCATCATGGCAAACTTCACCGTCACGCCGGAGCGTGCCGAGGAAGTGGATTTTGCGCTGCCCTACATGAATGTCGCGCTGGGCGTTGTCTCCCCGGATTCCAGCGTCGTCACCACGCTGGACAACTGGAATGCCGATGAGCAGATGATCGTCATTTCCGGCACTACCGCCGAGACCTATCTGACCCAGAACTACCCCGACATCCCGCTGCAGAAGTACGATTCCTACGCCACCGCCAAGAGCGCCCTGGAGAACGGCGGCGTGGCCTGGGCCAACGATAACACCGAGGTCATCGCCTTCGCAAAGCAGAACCCCGGCTACACCGTCGGCATCCCCTCTCTGGGCAGCCAGGATACCATCGCCCCGGCCGTCAGCAAAGGCAACGAGACGCTGCTGAACGCCATCAACGACGAGATCAAGGCCCTGGGCGAGGAAAACTTCTTCCACAAGGACTATGAGGCGACCCTTGTTGACACCTATGGCACCGACTACGAGAACAGCCTTGTCGTCGAGGGCGGCGTGACGAGCGCCAACTAAATAAGGCTTCTCCCTTGGGAGAAGCTGTCCGCGAAGCGGACTGATGAGGGGCAGGCTTGTCAGGCAACCTTTGAATGGGATGCAGCCGCAAGCTCGCCCCTCATCCGGCCCTGCGGGGCCACCTTCCCCCAAGGGGGAAGGCATAAAGAAAAGCGGCAGACTATGCACGGTCTGCCGCTTTTTCTATACAGGCTATTCTACCCCAAATTCAGCCCTTACGCGGGCCAGCATCTCCCGCTGGGCGTTGGCCTCGGTGCCGTTGTCCACGCTGCCAAAGGCACGCTGGGCGGCGCTGCCGGGGCCGGTGGAGCCATACTCGCCGAAGCGGGCGGTCTTTTCGTTCTCGGGGTCACGCCAGTTGTCCCAGCCGTCGGTGCAGACTTCGTCGCTCAACACGCAGTCCAGCCAGTAGCAGGCCGCGTCAGCCCGCCAGGGACGGCCCAGATAGACGCTGCCGGGCGCGGCGCTGCCCTGTACGGTACAGTTCACAAACAGGTAGCCGGGCTTGCCAGCGGGTGTGCTGGGGGCTGTGATGTAGCAGGTGCCGGTGGCGTGGTGCCACGGCTCAATGCGGCAGCGGTCAAACACCGCGTTCGCGCCGCCGAAGATAAAGTCGATGTTGCCACGGATCGTGCAGTTCTTGTAATACTGCACGGTGTCCAGCCGGGGCGCGTTTTCCCGCGGGCCGCGGAAGCCGTGCTCCTCCCGCTCTTTCAGGGGCAGGGGAGCAGTGAACAATGTATCCTGGTTGCCGTAAAGGTTCACGTCCTCCATCAGCACGCGGCTGGCGTCGGCGTAGACAGCCAGCGCCTGCCCTGCCTTTGCACCATCCCCGGCGTTGTTCTGCACGGTCAGGTTGCGCACAACGGCCCTGCCGCCGCCCAGAAACAGCGTTTCACTGCGGAAGGTCCCGGTCTTGCTCTCGCCCGGCCAGGGATCACGGCCGCCCACAGAGGCTGTGAGTACGGTCGCATTGCGGTATTCGCCCTCGATGATATAGTCGGCCAGTTCAATAAAGGGCCGTTCCTCATAAATGCCGTGCTTGATGTAGAACCGTACCGGCTCATTGGGCGTATCGGCACAGGCGGCCACGGCGTCGGTCAGCGTGCGGTAATCGCCGGTGCCGCCCTCGTCCACTACCAGTGTTTTTCTCTGAATGTCAGTCATCAAAAGAATCCTTTCATAAATGCAATGTCGCTAGCCGCGCGGGCGGGTACGGCCTCTTCGCGCAGCACCGGCAGGGTGGCCTGGGGCAGTTGGCGCAGCATGGCGAAGGCCCCGGCGTAGTCGGTGCGGCTTTCTTCCAGGCTCGTGTGCAGCAGGCCGCCCTCGGCGTCAAACGCCTGGCCTTTGAAGTGTACGGCGACGATTTCCTCGCCCAGCAACTCACCCATGTCGTTCCAGATGCGTGCCTGATCGTGCACGTTCTCGGCGTTGACAAGGTTGCTCATGTCAAAGATGACTTTCAGGTTCGGGCTGCGCATCGTGTCCAGAATGTGCCGCGTGGCGGCGGGAGAGTTCATGCTGTGCAGCGTCACAGGCTCAATGCCCACCGTGACGCCCAGTTCCTCCGCCGTGGGCAGAATCTCAGCCAGGCTGCGGCAAAGCAGTTCCTGGGCTTCCTCGCGGGTCGTACCGGCGGGCTGCTTGGACATGGCGGTCGTCTCCGTGCCACTGCACCCGGCCCCCAGCGCCTTGCAGACGGCCAGCTGGCTCTTGAAATCTGCCGCGTTCTGCAAGCGGCTCTCATCGTTGATGGCAAGCTCCACATAGGTGCCCAGCACGGCCACCTGGATGCTGTGTGCTTTCTCGGCGGCAATAGTGTCGGCCACCAGCGCGTCGGTCACGTCGGCATAGCTCTTGACTGTTGGCACGCACTTTTTGTAGGCCAGCTGTACGGCGGCAAACCCGTCGGCAGAGACCTTGGCAAACAGTTCGTCGGGCGTGCCCTTGCCGTAGTCATGCAGGCGGGCACCCACGATAAATTTCGGCATACAAACCCCTCCTTACTGCTTTTGGGCGGCCAGGATCTCCGTGTAGGCCAGCAGCAGCGGGCCTACGCCCTTGGCGTCGTTTTCCACGATCGGCTCACTGAAATAGTAGGCCAGGCTGCCGTCACGGCGGGTCGCACCGCCAAGACCTGCCACCAGGCAGATCCCGCTCAACTGCAGCGCACCGTCCGCGCCCACGCCCAGGTGGCGGTCACAGGTGCCGTAGAAGGCCTTCTCACCGTAGGCGGCATAGCGCTTAGGCAGGTAGCCCAGCCGCACGCCCTTGAGCACCGCGTAGGCAAACAGCGCACTGCCGGAGGTCTCCAGGTAGTTGCCCTCGACGCCGGCCTTGTCAATGACCTGCCAGAACATACCGCTCTCGGCGTCCTGGAATGCGATCATCGCATCCACGGCGTCCTTCAGCATCGACATGATGGTGCGATACTCGTAGTACAGCATTTCGTCCATGCGTTCCAGCACATCCACCATCGCCACCAGAAACCACCCCATGGCGCGCAGCCAGAAGTTGGCGCTGCAGCCGGTGACGGGGTCGGCCCAGTACATTTCGCGGCTCTCGTCGTAGCCGTGGTAGTACAGGCCGGTCTTGGGGTCCTTCATGTGCTTCTGGATGTTCATGAACTGCTTGTAGCTGTCAATGCAGCCGTGCATCCCGTTGCAGCGGGTCTCGTACTCCATGTAGAAGGGCTGGGCCATGTAGGTGCCGTCCAGCCAGACCTGGTTAGGGTAGATTTTTTTGTGCCAGAAGTTGCCTTCCTTGGTGCGGGGCTGGGTCTCCAACTGGCCGCGTATCGTTTCAATCGCGTCGCGGTAGCGCTGGTCGCCGGTCAGGTCGTAGAGGGTAAACAGGTTTTTGCCCTGATTAACATTGTCCAGGTTGTATTCCTCAGGGTCATAGGTCTCAATGACGCCGTGATCCTTGACGAAGTAATCGAGAAAATTCTTGGAGAAGGTCAAAAACTTCTCGTCACCGGTGGTCTTGTACAGGCTCAGGCAGGCGGTGATCATGCAGCCGTCGATGTAGTTCCACTTATTGGGCTTGCCGCTGCGCACTTTTTCAATGTTCCACAGCGGGGCCTCGGCGGTGGAACCGGCAATCAGGTAGTCCACATAATGGCCCAGGGTGGACAGGATTTCTTCGTGGGTCATGGCTTAGTCCTCCTCATAGCTGTCTACGTGGGTGAACTGCAGGCGCTCGCCCTCGTAGCCGGTGATTTCAACGTTGTGCAGCTCGATCTTGCGCACATTTTCGGCGTGGATGCCCACCTTGCAGCTGGCATCCGCACCACACATCATGGCAGCCTGGCCCGCCTTGGCGTCGGGCGCAAAGCTGATTTTCACATTGCGCATCTTTACGCCGCCGATGGGCTGCTCCGGCAGGCCGCTGAACCAGCAGCCCGCGTACTGGGCATCGGTGGCAGTGATGTTCTCCATTTCCAGCGTGCCCAGTGTCGGGGTCATCTCATCCACCGGCAGCGGGTCGTGGGTCTGTACATAGTCGCTGCGGCCGTCCGGGTCGCAAAAATAGAACATATTGATGACAAAGGGCGTCAGCACGCCGTCCATAACGACGTCGCGGAACACCAGCCCGTCAATGACGGCATACTTGCCGCGCCCACGGCGGGTCTTGACGCGCAGGCCGCGGTCAGTGTGATCCATCAGGCACTGGGTAACGGTGACATTCTTGACGCCGCCGCTCATCTCACTGCCGATGACCAGGCCGCCGTGGCCGCGGCTCAGGCAGCAGTTGCGGATGACAACATTCTCGCAGGGAATATGGCGCTTCATCCCTAAGAACAGCTTGCTGGATTTCAGCGCAATGCAGTCGTCGCCCACATGGATATGGTTGCCGATGATATTGACATTCTTGCAGCTCTCGGGGTCGATGCCGTCGGTGTTGGGGCTGCTGGAGCTGTTGCGGATGCGGATGTTCAGAATGTCCACATTCTCCGAGTAGGTCGGGTGGATGGTCCAAGAGTAGCTGTTGCAGACCTGCACACCGTGCAATACCACGTTTTTGGCGCCGTTTGTAAAGAACAGACGGGGGCGGTAGGCAATATTCTTCTTCTTCGGGTTCTGGTACCAGTCGCCGTTCTGGGCGTTGGCGTCAATCGTGCCCTCGCCGGTGATGGTCACATTCTCGGCGTTGATGACATTGATAAGCCCCGCAAAGCTGTCCAGGGGGTTGCCCTCCCACAGGGCCAGGTAGTGCTCGTCCCTTTCGTTGTGGCAGGGGAGGACACCGGGCAAAATCGGATAGTCGGTGCGCTTGGTGCCGCCCAGCAGCGTGCAGCCTTTTTCGAGGTAGAGCGTTGTGTTGCTCTGCAAAAACAGGCTCTGGGTGCGGTAAGTACCGGCGGGCACATAGACCGTGCCGCCGACTGGGCAGGTGGACAGCGCCGCCTGCAATTTGGCAGTGTTGTCGGTCACGCCGTCCGCCACCAGGCCGCAGCGGCTGGCATCCACAAAGAAGCTCTCCTCAGCGGTGGTAAATTCCAGCGTATCAGTCACACCGTCGAGGGTGACGGCTACCGTGTAGCTGCGGCCCGGCTCCAAGGAGTAGAGCGAGAAAACGTTGGTGTCACCATCATAGACAGCATCACCATCCAGGGCAACCGTGTAAGGGGCCGGTGCGCGGTAGCAGCCGGAATTGACCAACTCAAATACCGCACTGCGCGCCATAGAACGTACAAGCGTGATTTTCATGTGAAAACCCCCAAATAATAAAAATTTGTATAAAAATAGTTTGAAAAACAGCAAAAATTGTGCTATTCTAGTAAATAGAACAAGAACCAATCGCCGGGCGCATGGCACCGCGGCAGCAAGGAGCAAGCGTTATGGTTTCGGAATATGTCTACTCGCCCCATGTGGACTTTTTTATTGACCACGTTGACCGCGATACCGGCTACGAGATGCCCAGTTTCCACATCCACCATAAGTATGAGATTTACTATGAGATTGAGGGCAGCCGCCGCTATTTTATCGAGGATGCCGCCTACATCGTCAACGCAGGCTGTGTTGTGCTGATTGGCGAGAACCAGATTCACAAGACTGCCTCGCTGGGGGACACGGCCTCCAGCCGCATTGTTGCGAACTTCAGCCGGGAATACCTGAGCAAAATCACCGACATATTCCCGGAGGTGGATTTCTTCTCGTTCTTGAGCGAAGAGCACAACCATCTGCTCTCCAACATCACGGTCAAGCAGCAGAACCATATTCACAATCTATTGCAGCAGCTGCTGGCTTTGCAGGAAGAAACCTCCCCGGAGTCCGACGCCATGCGCAAAATGCTGTTGGCCACGCTTTTGCTGGAACTCAAGGATCTCTGCCGCCAGCAGCAGGAGCAGGGCGGCGAGAATGGCCGCGTCAGCAACCATATCGTGGACCAAATTCAAGCCTACATCGCCGAGCATTACGCCGAAAAGCTGACCCTGACCGGCATTGCCAGCCAGTTCTATATCAGCCCCTACTACCTGAGCAGACTCTTCAAAAAGTCCATCAACCTGAGTCTGATCGAGTATATCAACGGCGTGCGTATCAAGGCGGCGCAGAATCTCATCGAGAAATCGAACGAGAGCATTTCCGACATTGCGGAAAAGACCGGCTTTATGACCACCGCCCATTTCCGTCGTGTGTTCAAGGATGCCACGGGTCTGTCCCCGCAGCAGTACCGGCAGTATTATAAGAGAGTGAATAAGTAAGGTTGAAACATCCGCCGCCCTGATATGGGGCGGCCTTTTTTGTCTGCACCGCTGCAGGGGCGGATGCTTGCATCCGCCCGCGGGGCGCCGGGGACGCCGCACCCTGCAAATCTATCAGTAAAACTCCGTCCCCCTGGCAGGGGAGGGAAGTGTCATTTTCAAAAGAAAGGCTGCCCCGTACCCCCTGGTTGTGGTGCGGGGCAGCCGTGGTTTAAGTGGGTTTTCGGACTGCCAAAATGGCGATTAGCCCTTCACAGCACCGGCGGAGATACCGTCGATGAAAGCGTCCTGCGCGCAGAAGAAAACGATCAGCTGCGGGATGATGGAGATGAGGGACAATGCCAGAATACGGTTCCAGTTGAAACCGCTGTCAGCGTCCATGGACAGCTTGACGAAAATGGACATCGGATATTTGCTGGGGGTCTGGACGTAAAGCAGGGGACCCATGTAGTCGTTGCAGCTCCACATGAACTGGAACAGACCACAGGCCACCAGAGAGGGGCTCAGCATCGGGGCAATGATCTTGTACAGGATCTTGACCGGGCCGCAGCCATCAATGGCGGCCGCCTCGTCCAGGTCATGGGGGATGCTGCGCATGAACTGCACCAGCTGATAGACGAAGTAAGTCTCGGTGGCAAACAGGGTGGGCACCCACAGGGGCAGGTAGAAGGGGCTGTTGACCCAGCCGAAGGAGTTGTACATCAGGTACTGGGGAACGTTCAGAACGACCTGGGGCAGGAACAGCGTGGAGATCATGATGCCGAACAGCATATCGCGGCCCTTGAACTTAAAGCGGCTGAAGCCGTAAGCGGCAATGACAGAGCTGATAACGGTGAAGATGACCTTGGGGATAACGAAGCTGTAGGTGTTGATGAAGGCGCGCCAGATGCTGATGTCGCCGCCGTAGTTCTGAGTGACGGCGTCAATGTAGCCCTGCAGCGTGGGGTTGGCAGTCAGGAAGCCGATGCCGGAGAAGATCTCGGCGTTGGACTTGAAGGTGGCACCCACCATCCAGACCAGCGGGTAGATCATGATAACGCCGACAAGGATCAGCACAAAGTACTGGAAGAAACGGCCGATTTTATGGGCGGTAGAAAGTTTCATTTTTCGTTCCTCCTTAATCAGCGTAGTAGACCCAGTGCTTCTGGCTGGTGAAAGCAATCACAGTCAGCAGAGCAACGGCGATGAACATGACCCAGGCCAGCGCACACGCCATGCCCATCTCGTTGGACTTGAAGGCGTAGTTGTAAACCAGCAGGGAGACAAGCGTTGTAGCGTTACGCGGGCCGCCCTGGGTGATGATGTAGGGGCCGTTGAATTCCTGGAACGCCTGTGCGATCTGGGTGACGAGGTTGTAGAAGATAACGGGGGTGATCATCGGAATGGTGATCGAGAAGAACTGGCGGGTCTTGGTAGCACCGTCAATGGTGGCGGCCTCGTACAGGTCGGCAGGCACGCCCTTCAAAGCGGCCAGGAACAGAACCATGGCGGAGCCGAACTGCCACACACGCAGCAGGCAGATGACGAACAGCGCCCAAGTCTTGTCAGCCAGCCAGTCGGGACCGGCAATGCCAAAGAAGCCGAGAATCGTGTTGACAACGCCGGTGTCCTTGAACAGGGCGCGCCACAGAACGGCGATGGCCACAGAGCCGCCCAGAATGGACGGAATGTAGTAAACGGTACGGAACAGGTTGACGAACTTGATCTTGAAGTTCAGGATGTAGGCGATGAACAGCGCGAACACCAGCTTGAGGGGCACGGTGATGAAGGCATATTTCACAGTAGTCAGCAAAACGGAAACGGTCTTGCGGCTGGTGAAAATCTCAACGTAGTTCATAACGCCGTACTGGCTGATGCCCTTGAAGAAGTTCAGGTCAGTAAAGCTGTATACCAGAGAGCTGGCAAACGGATAGGCTTTGAAAATCAGGAAGCCCAGAATCCACGGAATCAGGAAGAACAGGCCAGTGTTTTCGTCACACCAACGCTTAAACGGTGTGCGCTGGGTCGTTTTGGGTGCAGAGCTCATCCAAAAACCTCCTTGTCACAAATTGCTGCATTGCGTTTTAACATGAATAACCGGCCCCGCCATGCGTGATAACGGGGCTGGGGCCGGCTAAACTTTACTTTTTAAAGGATTTCGATTGCTCTTAGGCGTTGGCGCTCAGCACACCGGAAACGCCGTCCAGCAGGATCTCGGCAGCCTCCTCAGCGTCGTAGTCGCCGTAGCTGAAGCCGTCGAACACGTCGGTGTAAACGCCGTCGGTGGTGTCCTTCAGCTTGCTGGACTCGAAGTACGGGTCAAGCGGCATATCGACGAAGGCCAGAACCTTGGTGTTGGCCTCAAGAACCAGAGGCTTCACAGCGTCAGCAGCCTGAGCGGCAGCCAGACCGGCGGTGGAGGCAGGAATGCCGCACTCGGAACCCATGATGGCAGCGCCCTCGCCGTTCCACAGGAAGTCAATCAGGGCAGCAGCCTCAACGGGATGCTGGCAGGAGGAGGTGATGGCCATGCCCATGGAGACCTTGGAGAAGCCGCCGTTGGCCTTGTCGCCGAACTTGATCTCCTCACCGACGGTGAAGCCGGAGTTGTCGGCCAGAGCAGACTGGTACTTGTTGGCGGAAGAATCCCACTCGAAGATGCCGGCGTACTTGCCATCGATCCACTCCTGAGACTTATCGATAGAGTCGAAGCCGGCAGCGATCATGGTCGGACGGGTGGGGATAACGTGGTTGTCCTCGAGGGACTTGATGAAGTTCAGGCCATCAACGACCTCTTCCTCGCTGTACTGGCACTCGTTGTTCTCGACCCAGGCCTTGCCGTACTTGGACTCGAGGTAGAAGGTCATCAGGATCATGCGGTCATACTGACCGATGGCCAGAGGATAGTAATCATCGCCCAGCTTCTCCTGGAAGGCCTTGCCGGCGGCAATCAGATCATCATAGGAGGCGGGAACCTGCTCAATACCGGCCTGCTTGAAGGTGTTCATGTTCCAGTAGAAGATACGGCCGGTCATCGAGATGGGTACAGCCTGCAGGCTGTCAGCAACGGTGCAGGCGTTCTTGGCGGCATCGCTCCACTGGCTCAGGTCGATGACATCGCTGTACTCGCGCAGGTCGACGAACTTCTCACCCGTGGGGCTGTACTGGTACAGCCAGTTCCAGTTGACCTGCATGACATCGGAACCCTGGTCAGCGGCCAGCGCGGTGGACTGCTTCTCTTCCCAGCCGGACCATGCGCCGTAGGTGGGGGAGACGGTGATGTTGGGGTACTTCTCGTGGAAAGCCTCCAGAGCCTTCTGGTAAGCCTCGTGGCGGGAGTCGCCGCCCCACCAGCTGATGGTCAGCTCGATAGGATCGGTGGTGTTGATCTCGTGGGCCTCGCTGGGGGCAGCCTCAGCGGTAGACTCGGCAGCGGTGCTTTCAGCAGTGGAAGCAGCCTCGCTGGTGGCGGCGGAGCTGCTGGCAGCGGTGCCGCAGCCAGCCAGCAGAGTGGCGGTCATAGCAGCGGCAACGCCAAGGGAAATTGCCTTCTTCATTGTTTTGTCCTCCTAAAAATGCTGTGCGATTTATTTTTGCAGATTGTCGTGTGTGGGTGTAAGCACCACAACATCTGCCATTCGCTTGTCTATATGATAGCAAAACGCACCAACAAAAAAAACAGTCAATTTAGTGCGTTCCACCTCAAAAGCGAACAATTCTTGCTTTGTTGCTTGTAACCGATTTGACACCACCGTCAAAACTTACGAATACGAGCACCTGCATTTGTGCAGTTTAACAAAGGCGACGGAAACCCGGACGGGGATATCCAGGGCAAAGCGCACCGATATTTACCCACTAAAATGCGTTACCAGGGGCAAAATATGCAAGATTGATGCAAAAAACGTGCTATTTTGCAAATATTATTGCATTCATCTATGCACGGTGCAAAATAAGTGCGGCCAAGAGCAAAAAAGGCCCCACCGGGAGAAATCCCGGTGGGGCCTGCACAAATTATGTTCACTTCTTCGGGTGGCGTGCTAAAAATGCACGGTATTCGCGGTACCAGCATTGGGGGCACAGGCTTTGGTACTCCACATCGTCCACTGTATCAATCGCGACCTGCGCACCCTCAAAGACGAACTCGCCGTTGACCTTGCGGCCGTTGCAGATGGCCTTGCGCCCGCAGGCGCAGATGGTTTTCAGCTCCTCGATCGTATGGGCAATCTCCAGCAGCCGGGTCGAGCCGGGAAAGCCGCGCATCATGAAATCGGCCCGCAGGCCGTAGCAGATGACCGGAATGCCCAGATCGACCGTGACAAGAAACAGCTGGTCGGCCTGCTCGGGCGTGAAAAACTGGCTCTCATCGCAAAGCACGCAGGCAATCTTGCCATTGGCGGCCTCGTCGGCGCGCACCAGCTCCACCACGTCCATGTCGGGTGTGACGAGCTTGTCAACTTTGCAGGAAATACCTAGGCGGGAAAGGATGGAATCCTGCCCCTTGGTGTCGATGGCGGGCTTTAAAATCAGCACGCGCATCCCGCGTTCTTTATAGTTGTAGGCGACCTGCATCAGCGCAGTGGTCTTGCCGCTGTTCATAGCGCCATATCGAAAATACAATTTTGCCATGGTGGCTCCTTATCGGTTTATTGATAACCGTAGGGGCCGGGCATGCCCGGCCCTCAACCTTCCCGCAATCGCGCGTCAACCAGTAGGCTGAGGGCCGCACATGTGCGGCCCCTACAAGGCGGTCTTTTTATAGAGATATCACTTTTCCTGATTTCTCAGCCTGTACCCCAGGCTCATCAGGCTGTCGCCCAGATGGACATTCTCCACCGTGACATCTGGGTACTCGACCGACAGATCGTAGTGGCTGAAATTCCAGAAACCCTTGATGCCCTGGCCCACCAGCTCACCCGCCAGGTCCATAGCGCTCTGGCGCGGCACGCAGAGCACGGCCACCTCGGGATGGTGCTCGGTGCAGAAGGCCTCCAGCTCACTCAGCGGAAGAATGGGCACGCCGCACATTTCCTTGCCGATCAAGTCGGGGTTCACATCAAACACGCCCAGCAGCTTGTAGCCGTTGGCGTCGCGGCTGATGAAGCTGGATACTGCAGAACCCAAACGACCGGCACCGACCAAAATCGTGGGCAGTTTTTCGCCATCGCCGAACAGCAGCTTGCCAATCTCGGCACGCAGCACATCCACCTTGTAGCCGATGCCCTGCTGGCCGAACCCACCAAAGCAGTTGAAATCCTGGCGCACCTGGCTGGCGGTGGTGCCCATCATGTGGGCCAGCTCGCTGGAAGAAATTTTATCCTTGCCGTCGGCGGAAAGGTTGGTCAGATAACGATAATATTTCGGCAGTCGCTTGATGACCGGGAGCGACACCTTATTTTGAACAGCCATGATCGTATCCCTCACATTGCAATACTTGTTTATAGCTTATTATAAAATGAAGCACGGCGGTTGTCAATTTTTTGTCTAAGTTTTTTAGCTGATTTCTCAAATTATTATACGGTTGTACAAAAATAGAACGGGAAATTCTGGCGGTATAGACAAAACAAAACGACACCCCTGGCCCAAACCGCGCATATTTTGCAGGGCCGCAGGACAGACTGTTTTTGTGTATAGTTTGCGCAGAAAAGGAGAGCAATGATGGAAACGAAGGATAAAAAGGTCGGCACCAAGCACAACCCCACCGAAAGCGCCGCCCTGAAGCGGCTGGAGCATGATTTGATAAAGGAAGACGGCATTGTGCCTGCCACCAAGGGCCGCCACGCCATCCACTGCCTGACGGTCATCGGCACGATCGAGGGCCATACGCTGGCGTCCGACGCGCAAAAGACGACAAAATATGAGCACGTCATCCCCCAGCTGGTGGACATTGAGGAGGATCCCGAGATAGAAGGACTGCTGGTGATTCTGAATACGGTGGGCGGTGATGTGGAAGCCGGGCTGGCGCTGGCGGAACTGATTGCGGGCGTCAGCAAGCCCAGCGCCACGCTGGTGCTGGGCGGCGGGCATTCTATTGGCATCCCGCTGGCGGTGGCGGCGCGGCACAGCTTTATTGTGCCCACGGCCACCATGACGGTGCACCCGGTGCGCCATTCCGGCATGGTGCTGGGGGTGCCGCAGACGCTGCGCTATTTTGAACAGATGCAGGAGCGCATAGTCAGCTTTGTGACCGGGCACTCCAAAATCACGGCCCGGCGGTTCACCCAGCTGATGCACAATACCGGCGAGCTTGTCATGGACATGGGCACCGTATTGGACGGCACCCAGGCTGTGGAGGAAGGGCTGATCGACGAGTTGGGCGGCCTGGCGGACGCACTGGGGTATTTATATAAGGAAATAGAAAAGTGAAGGCGGAATCGTAGGGGCGCATTCTATATGCGCCCGGGGAGCTTGCGGCAAGATAAACGTCCACGGGCGGATATGGAATCCGCCCCTACATAATTTTGTTGCGGCAGCCTATTGCAATCTACAATATTATATGCTATATAATATATAACCCTATACACCATACACCCGGAAGGGGGACACCCTATGGCCATCAATACCACGGCGGGGCTGCTGGACGCGATCGTTTTGGCCGTCGTCGGGCGGGAGGAAACGGGCACCTACGGTTACAAAATCACCCAGGAAGTCCGCGCGGTGCTGGAATTATCGGAATCCACGCTCTACCCGGTGCTGCGCCGCCTGCAAAAGGACGGCTGTCTGGCCGTCCACGACGAAGCCTTCAACGGCCGCAACCGCCGCTACTATCAAATCACGCCCGCGGGCCGCGCACGGCTGGCGGAACTTACCGCCGAGTGGGAAGCCTACACCGCCAAAATCAACAAGCTCTTTAAGGGGGAGCCGCAATGAAAAAATACGAGTACTTATCCGAACTGGAAAAACGGCTGTCTGCCCTGCCAGCTGATGCGCGCCGCGACGCGCTGAACTATTATGAGGAATACTTCGACGCCGCAGGTACCGATAACGAGGACGCTACCGCCGCCGAGCTGGGCGACCCTGCCGAGGCCGCCCGCAAGATCCTGGAAGGGGAGGGCCTGACGCCCGACGATGCCACGCCCGAGGAAACGCCCCTGACCCCGCCGACTGCACCCGAACCGCCCGCCGCCGACCCACAGCCTGCGCCGCCGCGCCGCAGCCCCAAAGCAAAAACAATGTGGCTGATTTTTGCCGTTGTCATTGTTGCGGCGCTGATCATTCAGCTGGGCGTCCTTGTGCTGAGTTTTGCAAAGCC
Organism: Gemmiger sp.; assembly: GCF_057431175.1. Lineage (NCBI taxonomy): Bacteria > Bacillati > Bacillota > Clostridia > Eubacteriales > Oscillospiraceae > Gemmiger > Gemmiger sp. The sequence continues at coordinate 90,614 of NZ_DBMDDV010000006.1, forward strand.
CGGCGGCGGCACGGCGTCGATGGTTGTTGCGCCGACGGAGGAAGAAACTGCTGCATCCGGTCTTGTCCGCACCGAGGACTTTTACAACGGGACCGCCGCCACCGAGGACGCGGACAGCGGCAGCCCATTGGAGAAGATGGATTTCACCACCGGTCTGGCCGACGCCAAAAATATAACCTTCGACATCGACTACGGCGCGGTCACAGTCGTTGTGGACAGTGGTGCGGCGGAGCCGACCCTTTCCTGCACGAACCTGCGTCAGGACTGGTTCAACTTTACCAACACGGGCGACAACACAAGCCCGGTGCGTGTCAGCTACAAGGTGCCCGCCAACTACAACCTCGGCAAAGAGCTGGGGCCCGAGCCTGAGTTTGTCCTGTCCGTGCCGGATGCGAATACCTTCCATTTTAAAAGGCTCTCCATCACTGCCGCTATGGGCGATGCAGAATTTGACAACAGCAATACCATCGCCGCCGACAGCATCGACTTAGATCTGGCGATGGGCAACTTTACCGGTAGCACCGTGCAGGCAGAGCAGTTTACGGCGAATATCTCAATGGGCGATTTTGATTTGGGGCTGCTGGCGGGCGTTGAAACCGCTAAAGTCGAAGCTGCCATGGGCAATATTGGCCTGACGGTGGACGGCAGGCCCGACGATTACGCGCTTGACCTGCAAACGTCCATGGGGAATGTGGTGTTCAACGGCAGGACGATGAGCAGTATCTACACCCAAACGGCCGCCGCGCCCCGCAGCGTGACCCTTACCGCGTCGATGGGCGATGTAGTGCTGACGACGACGCAGTAATCCCGCCCGCGTATAGCAAACGGCCAGAGCCCCTCCGGTCATCGCTGACGCTCGACCACCTCCCCGCAAAGCGAGGAGACTTTCACGCGGGCTTTGCCCGCGCAAAAAGGCTCCTCACGAAGTGGGGAGCTGGCCGCGCGCAGCAAGGCCTGAGGGGCTCTTCCACCTCGCCATAGCTGCCGCCCTTATAGGGGGCCGATGCTCGCATCGGCCCGCCCGGCCACCCCAAAGTCATACTACACACCCAATCCATTGTTCAAAATCCACAACTTTCCTTTTCGCGGTGCAAGAAAGATTTTCGCCGAATCCTTTGTATTTTGTCCGCGGTTGTGGTACAATCTTTCTAATAAGTAAAAACCGTCGAAAAAAGGAAAGTCAGGAGAGTGTATTATGGCATACTATTTTTCCGAGCCGTCCCGCACCTTTGGTGAGTATCTGCTCGTTCCCGGGTATTCCTCTTCAGAGTGCGTCCCTACGGCTGTCAGCCTGAAAACCCCGCTGGTCAAATACCGCAAGGGCGAGGAAGCCTGCCCGCTGGAAATGAACATCCCGATGGTCTCCGCCATCATGCAGTCCGTCTCCGGTGAGAAACTGGCGATTGCCCTGGCCAAGCAGGGCGGCGTCTCCTTCATCTACGGCTCCCAGACTATCGAGCAGGAGGCCGACATGGTTCGCCGTGTCAAGGCTTACAAGAAGGGCTTTGTCACTTCCGACTCCAACCTGCCGCCGGAGGCTACCTTGGGCGACGTGCTGGACCTCAAGACCCGCACCGGCCATTCCACCGTTGCCATCACCGATGACGGCTCTGCCCATGGCAAGCTGCTGGGCATCGTCGCCTCCCGCGACTACCGCCTCTCCCGCATGACGATGGATCTCAAGGTCACTGAGTTCATGACTCCGCTGGATAAGCTGGTCACGGCCCCCGCCACCACCAGCCTGCACGACTGCAATGATATCATCTGGGACAACAAGATCAACTCCCTGCCCCTGATCGACGAGGAAGGTCGCCTGCAGTATATGGTTTTCCGCAAGGACTACGACTCCCACAAGGAGAACGTCAACGAGCTGCTGGACGAGAACAAGAGCTATGTCGTCGGCGCGGGCATCAACACCCGTGACTACGCCGAGCGCGTCCCCGCACTGGTGGACGCTGGTGTGGATGTGCTCTGCATCGACTCTTCCGAGGGCTTCAGCGAGTGGCAGTCCCGCACCATCGCTTGGATCCGCGAGAACTACGGCGACAAGGTGAAGGTCGGTGCCGGCAACGTTGTTGACCGCGAGGGCTTCCTGTTCCTGGCGAAGGCTGGCGCAGACTTCATCAAGATCGGCATTGGCGGCGGCTCCATCTGCATCACCCGCGAGACCAAGGGCATTGGCCGCGGCCAGGCTACCGCGGTCATTGAGGTCGCAAAGGCCCGCGACGAGTACTATAAGGAGACCGGCATCTATATTCCCATCTGCTCCGATGGCGGCATCGTGCAGGACTACCACATCACCCTGGCACTGGCTATGGGCGCGGACTTTGTCATGCTGGGCCGTTACTTCGCCCGCTTCGACGAGTCCCCCACGAACAAGCTGCGCGTCGGCGGCAACTACGTCAAGGAGTACTGGGGCGAGGGCTCCAACCGCGCCCGCAACTGGCAGCGCTATGACCTGGGCGGTGCCCAGAAGCTGAGCTTTGAGGAAGGCGTTGACTCCTATGTGCCTTATGCCGGTCCCCTGGCTGACGGTGTACAGACGACGCTGTACAAAGTGCGCTCTACCATGTGCAACTGCGGTGCGCTCTCCATCCCCGAACTGCAGGAAAAAGCCCGCCTGACCGTTGTGTCCTCCACTTCCATCGTCGAGGGCGGCAGCCATGACGTTATCCTGAAAAACGGCCCCCAGAACCGCTGACCCATAAACATACAGCCGCCCCGCCGGACATCTGCCCGGCGGGGCGGCTTTTTGCATAACTTGGCAGGATCATACTACTGTGCGGCATGATGCCCCAGCGCAGCATTTATGAGATGGGGGTGTAAAACGTATTGTAGGGGCGGCCATTGGCCGCCCGCGGAACATAGCGACAGCCGCGGCGTCCCCGGGTCGATGACGAGCATCGACCCCTACACCGTAGGGGCGGATTCCATATCCGCCCGGGAACCTTCCGGAAGCTGCCTCCTATCCGCGGGCGACCAATGGTCGCCCCTACTTCTTTTACCTCAAATCAACCCATTCTCCATGCAATACCAATACACCCCGTCCTCGGTCACAGGGCGGCAAACCTCGGTGGCAACAGCTTTCAACTCGTCCGACGCATTCCCCATGGCAACGGCGTCGCCCACGGCTTGCAGCATCTCAATATCGTTGTTGCCGTCGCCGAACGCCACTGCCTCGGCCTTGTCAAAACCGTAATATTCCAGAATCTTCCCGATGCCTGTACCCTTGCCGCCGCTGTACGGGATGATATCCACCGCGCGGTCCCACCACGCGGCAATTTTGGCACCGTCCACGCCGCGCAAAATTGCGTCATACTCATCCTTGCGGCCGCCCATCATCAGCTGGTAGACGTCCTCCCGGCAGACAGTGTCGAATTCGTCGGTGATGGGCACAACCATCTTGGCGATGGCAAAATAGTCGGTCAGGTCCACGTCCGTGCCGTTGGCGGCCAGCCGGTCACGCACCGACACACAGGCAGGCCGCCCGATGGCTGCGCCGTTGGCAATAATTTTCTGCACATCCTCGTGTGCAATCGGATTGCTGAAAATCGTCTCGCCGCCTGCCGTGTAACACAGAGAGCCGTTGAAGGTCAGGTAGGCGTCAAATTCCACCCCCGGGAACACCGGCAGCGCCACAGGGGAACGCCCGGTCGCCAGGCAGATTTTTACGCCGCCCGCCCGCAGGCGCTGCAAAGCCTCCAGCGTTTTCTCAGTGATGCGCTTGGACTGCATATCGATCAGCGTGCCGTCGATATCAAAAAATGCGATTTTCGTCTGCATTCGGGGAGACTCCTTTGTTTTAGAATACACCCAGTATAGCACAAAAATGGCAGGATCGATACCGCATTTCCGCGAAAATGTGATACGATCCAGCCTAAGAGGGTTCATTCGGTTTGATTTTTGGAATCGGGGCTGCCGAAAAACACCACCGGCAGCATCAGCAAAAACGGATTGGCCGACACCAAAAACGGCTTGTTCTCCATGAAGAGATACAGCGTCAGCGCCACCAGGCAGATGACCTCGGTGGCGCGGTGCTTCTTCGCTAACCGCCACAGCAGCAACAGGAACACGGCGGCCACCAGAATGGCACCGATAATGCCTTTGTTCATCGGCACCGCCAAAAACGTGTTGTCAATGGCGTGGTGCTCGTCGCCGTCGGTGGGCAGGCCGCCCAGCAGCGAGAGCGGGGCCTGCCAGAAAACATTGTGCCAAATCTCAAACCGACCCGACAGTGCAATGCTCAACAGCAGCAGTGCCATCCGTTCATAGGGCCATTCGGGGTTGTAAACGTATCCAGCGTATAGGCTGAACGCTGCCAGCGCCACCGGCAGGGCAATCGAAAACCCGTAGAAAATTTTGTTGTCAAACAGCTTCGGCAGAAATTTCTGCACCAGAAACAGCCCGAACAACACGGCCATACCGCCGAACGCGCCCCGGCTGCCGGGTACTTTGTAGGTAAAAATCGCCAGCGCGGCCAGCCCGGCCCAGTCGAAAGCTCTCATCCGGTCGTGCCGCAGCCAACCCCAGGCGAAGAACACGCCCACCAACCGCGCACCGAAACCGTTGTAGTGGCCGTAGCCGAAATCCCAGTTGCGGCAGTAGAAATTGTAGGGCATCAGCGGCGTGATAAAGTGCAGCGCCTGCACCAGCAGCAGCCCGGCCACCGCCGTGGCAAGGTAGACCCGCAGGGCCGTCTGCAAATCCACATCTTTGGCCCCCAGCCCGACGAGCGCAGCCAGGAAAAACCACTGGTCGCCGCCGTACCAGGCCGAAAACGCCGTGTAGACCAGCACAACGGCCACGATGATTTTTTGCAGCTGCGTCTCGTACTCGGTCAGCAATACGATTTTGCCCGCCAGCAGCAGTACGGCAAACCCGGTCAGCCCCAGCCGCGCCACCCGGCTGAAAGTCGGCAGCGTAGACTGAAGGTTGGAACTGAATACCTCGCTCAAAACAAGCAATAACGCCAGCCCCGCACAGTACACGCGGCTGGCCAGCGGTTTGTATTTTTGGTAAAGCATAGAAGAATCCTTTCGGAATTAAATAAAAATCATTATAAGTATATCATATAAACGATAAAAAGAAAACCCTGTAAAAGTAGCGGCACACGGTAGGGGCCGCGCATACGCGGCCCGCAGCTTTCCCATAAGTGCCTGCTTATCCTTCACGCGGGGGCTGGGCATACCCGGCCCCTACATAAATAATGTTGATAAACACAAAACACATCCTTGCAAATTTTGCAAAAATAATACTTGACATTCCCCCAAGAATCCGCTAAAATAGAACCATTGCAAATGCAGTGAAGGGGAAAAAGCAGCATCCATCCCATTGCAGAGAGCCGCCGGTCGGTGCAAGGCGGTATGGCAGATGTTGTATACTGGCCCCGGAGCAGCCGCGCTGACAGGTAGGCGCGGACGGAACCTGACCGTTATCATGCAGGCGCGATTCGCTGAAAAGCTGATCGTACAGAGCGGCCGTTTCAACGGCAATGAGAGTGGTACCGCGGGTACAGCAACGTGAATTTTGCTCCCGTCTCTCAAAGGTCTTTCGCCTTTGGGGGACGGTTTATTTTTACCTCCCCAAAGCGCGAACCGAACGCTTTGAAGGAGGCATTTTTATTATGATGGACGCATCCAAGTACAATGTAGGCTACTATCCGCCGCCGGTCGAACCCGGCCATGTCTATGAGTGGCCCCAGAAAGACCATATCGAGCAGGCCCCGGCCTGGTGCAGTGTGGATCTGCGCGATGGCAATCAGAGCCTGATCGTGCCGATGAACCTGGAAGAAAAACTTGAATTTTACGATATGCTGGTCAAAATCGGCTTTAAGGAAATCGAGGTCGGTTTCCCCGCCGCCAGCGAGACCGAGTACGAGTTCCTGCGCACGCTGATCGACGGCAACCGCATCCCCCAGGATGTGACCGTGCAGGTGCTGACCCAGTGCCGTGACCACATCATCCGCAAGACGTTCGAGGCCGTCAAGGGCGCGCCCCGGGCCATTATCCACTTCTACAACTCCACCAGTGTCGCCCAGCGCGAGCAGGTGTTCAAGAAGTCCAAAGAGGAAATCAAGAAGATCGCCGTTGACGGCGCTAAGCTCGTCAAGCAGCTGAGCGAGGAGTACGAGGGCAACTTCCTGTTTGAGTACAGCCCCGAGAGCTTCACCGGGACCGAGCCGGAGTACGCCGTGGAAGTCTGCAACGCCGTTCTCGACGTCATGCAGCCCACCCCCGACCGCCCCATGATCATTAACCTGCCGGTCACGGTCGAGATGAGCATGCCCCACATCTACGCAAATCAGATTGAATGGTGCTCCAAACATCTGAAATATCGTGACAGCGTGATTCTTTCTACCCACCCCCACAACGACCGCGGCTGCGGCGTCGCTGATGCCGAGCTGGCTGTGCTGGCTGGTGCTCAGCGCATCGAGTGCTGCCTCTTCGGCAACGGCGAGCGCACCGGCAACGTGGACGCCATCACGCTGGCTATGAATATGTACAGCCACGGCGTGGACCCACACCTTGACTTCAGCAATATGCCCGAAATCTGCGAAGTCTACGAGCGCGTGACCCGGATGCACGTCTACGAGCGCACGCCGTATGCAGGCTCCCTCGTCTTTGCGGCGTTCAGCGGCAGCCATCAGGACGCCATCGCCAAGGGCATGACATGGCGCAAGGAAAAGCAGCTCCACCAGTGGACCTGCCCCTACATCCCCATCGACCCCCACGACATTGGCCGTACCTACGATGCCGACGTCATCCGTATCAACTCCCAGAGCGGCAAGGGCGGCATCGGCTTCCTGCTGCAGCAGAACTACGGTTACAACCCGCCGCCGAAAATGCGCGAGGATCTGGGCTACCGCGTCAAGGACGTCAGCGACCACGAGCACCGCGAGTTGAGCGTGAAAGAAGTGCTGGGCGTCTTTGAGAGCAGCTACCTCAACCACACCCACCCGCTCAATGTGCCGGAAGCGCACTTTATCCAGAACTCAGACGGCAGCATCACGGCAAGCGTCGTCATCACCAGCGGCGGCAGCACGATCAAATGCAACGCCACCGGTAATGGCCGCTTGGACGCTGTGGCAACGGCCATCGAGCAGCAGACCGGGATGCATTTCACGCTTGTGCATTACAGTGAGCACGCCCTCGATTCCGATACGAACTCCCGCGCCTGCTCCTACGTCGGCCTGAAATGGGCCTCCGGCGAGGAGAGCTGGGGCTGCGGCACGCATACGGATATTATCGTGGCGGGCATTAAGGCGCTGGTAAGCGCGATCAACAATAAGTAAACACCCTACAACGCACTGCCGGGTAGGGGCCGGACTTGTCCGGCCCTCAACATAAGGGCAGGCGGCACGTAAAGGCAAGGCCGAGGGCGGGGCATGCCCCGCCCCTACGGTGAGATGATCCTAAAACGGAGGTACACAACCATGGGCATGACCATGACCCAAAAAATCTTAGCGGCCCACAGCGGGGAAGCAGCCGTCACGGCGGGCCAGCTCATCAACGCCAAGCTCGATGTAGTGCTCGGCAATGATATCACCACCCCGGTGGCCATCAACGAATTTGAAAAAGCAGGGTTCGACTCGGTGTTCGATAACACCCGCGTCAACATTGTGCTGGATCACTTTGTCCCCAACAAGGACATCAAGAGCGCGGCCCAGTCCAAGCAGTGCCGCGAGTTCGCCGACAAGTACGACATCCTCAATTTTTTCGACGTGGGCCGCATGGGCGTTGAGCACGCACTGCTGCCCGAACAGGGCATCGTGACCGCCGGTGACTGCATCATCGGCGCCGACAGCCACACCTGTACCTACGGCGCGGTGGGCGCGTTCTCCACCGGCGTCGGCTCCACCGATATGGCCGCCGGCATGGCGAAAGGCATGGCCTGGTTCAAGGTCCCCGCCGCCATCAAGGTCGAGCTGAAGGGTCAGCTGCACAAGCCCGTCACCGGCAAGGATGTCATTCTGCACCTGATTGGTCAAATCGGCGTCTCGGGCGCACTGTACAAGAGTCTGGAATTTGTCGGCGAGGGCGTCAAGACCCTGACGATGGAGGATCGCCTCTGCATCTGCAACATGGCCATCGAGGCCGGTGCCAAAAACGGCATCTTCCCCGTGGACGAAGTGACCGAAGCCTACCTCAAAGGCCGCAGCCAGCGCCCGTGGACCAAGTACGAGGCCGACCCCGACGCCGAGTATGAGCGCACCATCGTGATTGACCTCGACGCGCTCGAGCCGACGGTCAGCTACCCGCATCTGCCCGAGAACACGCATCTTGCCAAAGAGGGCAAGGACATCAAGATCGACCAAATCGTGATTGGCTCTTGCACCAACGGACGCATTGAGGACATGGAGGCCGCCTACGAGATCCTGAAGGGCAAGCACATCGCTAAGGGCGTGCGCGGCATCATCATCCCCGCCACGATGGCCGTCTACAAGGAGTGCATTCTGCGCGGCTACACCGAGGCTTTCATCGACGCTGGCTGCATCGTCTCCACGCCCACCTGCGGCCCCTGCCTGGGCGGCTACATGGGTATCCTGGCGGCGGGCGAGCGCTGTGTCTCCACCACCAACCGCAACTTCGTCGGCCGCATGGGCCACGTGGAGTCCGAGGTCTACCTCGCCAGCCCTGCCACGGCGGCGGCCAGCGCCCTGACCGGCTACATCACTGATCCGAGGGAGGTTTGAGCTATGAACGCAAGAGGTCCTGTTTTTAAATACGGCGACAACATTGACACCGACGTGATCATCCCGGCCCGCTACCTGAATACCCAGAGTGCCGCCGAGCTGGCAAGCCACTGTATGGAAGATATCGATAAAACGTTTGTTACCCGTGTCAAGGCGGGGGACATCATGGTGGGCGGTGAGAACTTTGGCTGCGGCTCCTCCCGCGAGCATGCCCCCGTTGCCATCAAGGCGTCCGGTATCAGCTGCGTTATCGCCAAGAGCTTTGCCCGCATCTTCTACCGCAACGCCATCAACATCGGTTTACCGATTCTCGAATGCCCCGCCGCCAGCGAAGCAATCAACGAGGGCGATACAGTCAGCATCAACTTTGACACCGGCGTCATTACCGACGAAACCACGGGCCAGACCTTCCAGGCCGCGCCCTTCCCGCCGTTCATCCAGAACATTATCGCCAAGGGCGGCCTGATGAACAGCTTGAAGGACTGATGCCCTGTAGGGGCCGGGCATGCCCGGCCCGCGGTTTTACGGCAAAAGTGCTGTGATGGAAAGGCTGAGGGCGGGACATGTCCCGCCCCTACAATAGAAACGAGAGGGAGAACAGAACTATGCAGAAAAACA
>NZ_DBMDDV010000039.1:0-17579 GCF_057431175.1 Gemmiger sp.
CAGCGTCCCAGCCATTGCCCTCGGGCACAACGTCGGTGAGGGTGATGGTGGCAAGGAACTTCTGGCCGTCGGCAATCTTGCCGGTCTCGGCCCAGCCGATGTAGCTGTCGGCGTTGAAGGTGTCCAGGCCCAGTTCATCGGCGATTTCCAGCGCCTTGGCCAGCGCGGCCTTGGGGCCGGGGCCGAATGGTGCGCCCGGCTCGGGCGTGCCCTCGACACTGGGGACTGCCACCAGGCGGGTGATGTCACGCAGGATGTTGTCGCGGTTGCCTTCCACAAAGGCGTCAATCGACGCCCAGCGCGGATCGTTCACGTTCATAAGAGTTTCCTCCTGATTTTTTTCTTCCAGTATACCACATTGGCGGAATTTGTAAACAGAAAGTTGGATCGGGAGGATGGTATTTGCCGCCCCGCAAACATTCACCGCATCCTTCCTTCTCCGCCCATCAGCGCGGTCATTTCCTCAATGCGTTCCAGCGGGAATGGTGGTGTGCAGAGCGGCCGCAGGGCAATACTCATAAGCATCATCGGGTTATCGTCGGCGGCATGGGGCCATGCCGCCCTGTGGTTTGTGATGGCGTTTGGCGTAGGGCGGGGTGCCCTCACCCAGCCGCGCAGCCTCGCCGCAGTTTGCCGTCAATCTTCCTCTTCCCCGCTGTTCATCGTCACGATCTCACAAATCGCACGGCCTGTGGGGGTGCCTGCGAGACCGCCAATGCCGGTCTCGCGCAAATCTTTGCTCATGGCGTTGCCGACCTCGGCCATCGCGTCAATGACCTCGTCGGCGGGGATGTGCCCCACGACGCCCGCCAGCGCCATATCGGCGGCGGATACCGCGTTCATTGCGCCGATAACGTTGCGCTTGATGCAGGGAATCTCCACCAGCCCGGCCACCGGGTCACAGACAAGGCCCTCTAAATTCGTAAGCGCCATGGCAAAGGCCTCGGCGCACTGCTCGGCTGTGCCGCCCTTGATGTCCACGAGAGCCGCCGCCGCCATGCCGCTGGCGGCACCCACCTCGGCTTGGCAGCCGCCTTCGGCTCCGGCCAGCGTGGCCCGCGCGGCCACGACCTGCCCGAACCCAGCGGCCACATACAAAGCGTGATGTACGGCGTCCTCATCTGCCAGCCCGCGCCGCCATAACGGCAGCAAAACCGCAGGCAAAACGCCGCAGCTGCCCGCCGTGGGGGCCGCTACGATGCGCTTCATGCAGGCGTTGCACTCGGCGGTTTTCAGCGCTTCGGACATCACATCGGCAAAAAAGCCGTCGGCATACAGCGCACCTTGGGCCGCCGCTGCGCTGACTTTGGCCGCATCGCCGCCCGCAAAGCCGCTCATCGAGCGGTCGGTCCCGCAGTAGCCATCGCTAGTGCTGCGCATGACCGCCCACAGGCGGTGCATCTCGGCCTCGCTCTCGGCGCGGGTCAGACCGCTCTCGGCCAGGTCGCTTTCCAGAATGACCTCGTACAGCGGCTTGCCGCTCTCCTTGCAGAGCTCGACCATGTCGCGAACTGAAGAAAATGCCATCTTTCCCGCCCCCTTACAGATTTAGGATGGTGACTTTGACGATGCCCGGCAGGCAGGCAAGCTCGGCGTGGACGGCGTCCGGAATCGGCTCGTCGCATTCCAGCACCATGACGGCGTAGCCGCCCGCCGCCGAGCGGTAGAGCTGCATCGTGGCAATGTTGACGCCGTGGCCGCTCAGGCAGCCGGTGACGGCCGCCACATGGCCGGGGGTGTCCTGGTTGTGGACGATGAGCGTGTTGTGGTCACCGCCAAAATTCGTCGTGATTCCGTCGATTTGGCAGATGTTGATGCGCCCGCCGCCGATGGATGCGCCCACGACTTCCAGCTTGCGGCCCGACACACCGGTCAGCCGCAGCACAGCTGTGTTGGGATGCGCCCCGCGCAGGTTGATCGTGCCGATTTTGAAGTGCAGTCCGGTCTCTTTGGCGATGGCGAAGCTGCGCGGGATGCGGTCGTCGTCGGGCTGCATCCCCAAAAGGCCCGCCACCAGCGCTTTGTCGGTACCGTGGCCGCGCCCGGTGGCGGCAAAGCTGCCGTAGAGCAAAATCTCTGCGTCGTCGGGCTGCTCGCCCAGCAGACGCCGCGCCGTGCTGCCAATGCGCACCGCGCCCGCCGTATGGCTGCTGGACGGCCCGGTCATGACCGGGCCCAGCACATCAAATAACCGCATCGTGGGCACCTCTTTTTCAATGGGATACCAAAAGTATAACGGATTCCCGCAGACAATGCAAGACTTGGCAGAAAGCACAAAAGAATCCAAGAAATTTTGTGGATCGGTACAAAGAATGGAAAGTGCAGATGTGGGTAAAAACGCCATAAAAAACCAAAAGCCATGATAAATCTTACGATTCATCATGGCTTTTGCTGGCGGAGTAAGAGAGATTTGAACTCTCGCGGCGGTTTCCCACCCTACGCCCTTAGCAGGGGCGCCTCTTCGACCTCTTGAGTATTACTCCACAAGTCAAAGTGATATAAAATATTCACTTGTTATTACAAAATGGCGGAGAGGATGGGATTCGAACCCATGGTCCGCTCGCGCGAATCGCTGGTTTTCAAGACCAGTTCCATAAACCACTCGGACACCTCTCCACAGTGGCTGCCGCCAGAATGCAGGTATTATTATACAAAAAAGCGGAGGGGTTGTCAACCCTTCCGTGCAAACTTTTTTAAATTTTATTCCGCATTTTCCAGCGCGGTGCGCACGGCGTGGTATCCTTGGCGGCAGAGCAGGCGGTCAGTGCGCCAAAGCAGAGAACGGCGGTCAAAGTCAAAGCGGCAATACGTTTCATGGTAAAAACCCTTTTGAAATTCGGTTGGTTTCAAAATATCCAGTTCAGAGGTCGCTCACTCATAGAAACGCAAAAGCCGCCGCAGTGTTACACTGCGGCGGGAAATTTTAAAAAATATTTTACAGTGCGCAGGGGATGAAGCCGTCCTTACCCAGTACCTGCACCTTGGTGTAGCCCAGCTCTTTCAGCTTGGCGGCGGCTTCCTCAAAGCCGTAGGTCAGCGCCTTGGCGTCGTGGGCGTCGGCGGTGATGACCACGTTGCCGGACAGAATGAGCCAATCCTTCAGGATGGCGTCGGAGGGGAAATAATCCTTGCGGAAGCCGCGGTACGCTGCGGAGGTGTTGACCTCCAGTACGCAGCGGTTGCGGGCGGCGGTCATCAGAGCGGCGTTGGCAGCAGCGGTATAGCGCGGGTCGTTCTCGTCAAAGAACTTGCCGTCGCCGTTGATTTTTTTAATCAGGTCAAAATGGCCCAAAATCGTCGGTTTCTTCTCGGCGACCTTGGCCACATTGGCAAAGTATGCCTCGACCACGGCGAGCGCGTCACCGTCGAAATCGTCGTCGATGCAGGCGCGCAGATCCTCCTCGCGCCAGTCGATTTCATAATATTTGCCGGTCTTGGGGCCTTTTACATAGTGGGCGCTGCCGATCCAGTAGTCGTACTGGGTCGGGTCGTCATCGCTGTACAGGTCCCATTCCAGGCCGCACAGAATGTCCAGCTTACCGGCATAGCGCTCTTTCAGCTTGGCGATCTGCGCCTTGTACAGGGCGGTGCGGCTCTGGGTCATGCAGTATTCCAGGTCGTGGGGGGTGTGGCTGTGGCCGCTGAAGCCCAGCGTCTGCAGCCCGGCGCGCCATGCGGTGACTGCGATCTCCTCGGGGGTGTTTTTGCCGTCGCACAATTTGGAATGAACGTGTACAGAGCTTTTCAGGTATTCGCCAGCCATAGTTTACTGCATCCTTTCCTGCTTGACCTTGTGGTCGATAACGTGTCGTTTTTCGAGCTCTTTGGTGATGTCCTCAACAGAAATGCCCAGTTCGATCATCAGCACCATGACGTGGTAGGCCAGGTCGCTGATTTCGTAGATGGTTTCTTCTTTGTCGCGCTTTGCGCCCGCAATGATGACTTCGGTGGATTCCTCGCCGACTTTTTTGAGAATCTTCTCCAAGCCCTTGTCGAACAGATACGTGGTGTAGCTGCCCTCCTTGGGGTTGGTCTTGCGGCCCTCGATCAGCTCATACAGGCCCTGCCAGGTGAACTGTTTCAGCTCGTCGGAGACGTAGACCGGGTTGAAGAAGCAGCTCTCCGCGCCGGTGTGGCAGGCGGGGCCAGACTTTACAACGTCGATGACGAGGGCATCCTTGTCGCAGTCGGCGGTGATGGAGACGACCCGCTGCACATTGCCGGAAGTATCGCCCTTACGCCAGATTTCCTGGCGGCTGCGGGACCAGAACACGGTGCGGCCCTCGGCAATGGTCAGGGCCAGCGTCTCGGCGTTCATGTACGCGAGGGTCAGGACCTCTTTGGTGTAATGATCCTGCACGATGGCGGGAATCAGGCCGTTTGCGTCAAATTTGAGGGTCTTGGAATTTTCGGTAATTTCCATGTCGGACACTCCTAATGTAATATAGTTTAGTGTACCTCTTTTTGTGGGTTTTGGCAAGAGGTAAAGTGTAGGTTTGCTATTGTTACGCAGTAGGGGCCGGGCATGCCCGGCCCGCGGCTTTCCCGCAATAGGACGCTTTTGGGAATGTTGCGGGCCGCACATGTGCGGCCCCTACCGGGTGGCTGCATGGCGAAGGGGGAATCACACCCGCATCTCTACGCCGTTCGTGCGCAGATATTTCTTCAAATTGTTGATTTCCACCTGCTTCGTGTGGAAAATCGACGCGGCCAGCCCGGCGTCCACGGCAGGGTGATTGCGGAACAATTCAAGGAAATCCTCTTTTTTGCCCGCGCCGCCGGAGGCAATGATGGGCACGGCACAGCGGGCAGCCACGGCATCCAGCAGCTCCAAATCAAAGCCATTCTTGACGCCGTCGGTGTCGATGGAGTTGACGACCAGCTCTCCCGCGCCGTTTTTGACGCCCTGCTCGAGCCAGCTAAGCGCATCGATGCCGGTGTTCTCGCGCCCGCCCTTCGCAAACAACATAAATTTGCCGTCCACACGTTTGATATCGGCGGAGAGCACCACGCACTGGTTGCCGTATTTCTGCGCCGCAGCCGGGATGATACCGGGATTGCGGATGGCGCCCGAGTTGACGCTGACCTTGTCCGCGCCGCATTTCAGCACGCGGTCAAAGTCGTCCAGCGTGTTGATGCCGCCGCCGACGGTCAGTGGGATGAAAATTTGGCTGGCGACTTGGCGCAGAATATCGGTGAAGAGTCCGCGCCCCTCGACGCTGGCGGTGATATCGTAGAAGACCAGCTCGTCCGCGCCGGATGCGTTATAGTACCGCGCCATTTCGACCGGGTCGGCCATGTCCTGCAGACCCTCAAAATTCACACCCTTGACGACGCGCCCATTTTTGACGTCCAGACAAGGAATAATGCGTTTGGTAATCATGCGCTCACTCCCCCTCGTACAGCCGCACAGCCTTGGCCAGATCGATGGCCCCGGTGTAGATGGACTTGCCCAGGATGGCCGCGTGGCAGTGCATGGCCTGCAATTCGGCCAGTTCGGCCATGGCGGCGATGCCGCCGCTGGCGGTGATCTCCAGCCCGGGGATGGTCAGAAGTTCGCGGTACAGCGCCATGTTGGTGCCCTGCATCGTGCCATCCCGGGAAATATCCGTGGCGATGATGGCCTTGACGCCCGCTTCGGCACAGCGGCGGCAGAACGCCACGCCCGGCTCGGGGGTGACTTCCTTCCAGCCGTTGACGGCCACAAAACCGTCCTTCATGTCCACGCCGACGGCAATCTGTGCGCCGTATTTCTGCGCCATTTCTTGGGTAAAGGCAAAATTTTTCACGGCGACCGTGCCAAGAATGCAGCGGTCAACGCCCAAATCGAGATATTGACGAATGCGCGCCTCGTCGCGGATGCCGCCGCCGACCTCAATTTTCAGGCCGCCGAGTTTTGCAATGGCGGCGATGGTCTGCATATTCGCGGTGGTGTCGTCCTTGGCGCCATCCAGGTCAACGACGTGCAGATACTTCGCACCTGCGTCGATAAATTGCTGCGCCTGGGCCACTGGGTCGGCGTTGTAGACGATCATCTGGTCGTAATCGCCTTGATACAGCCGCACAGCCTGGCCGCCGCGCAGGTCAATAGCGGGGTATAATTTCATGGTATTCCCTCCCCTTTACAGTTCGGCAAAGGCCTTTAACAGCCGCAGGCCGGTGTCGCCGGATTTTTCCGGGTGGAACTGGGTGCCGTACACCAGCCCCTGCCGCACCGCGCCGGTGACCGGGATGCTGTACTCGCTGGTGGCAAGCGTTGATGCAGCGCAGTTTTTGGCGTAGTAGCTGTGTACGTAGTAAACGTACTCGCCGTCTTTGATGTACTTAAAAAGCGGGTCGTTTTCCCGACCGGGTACGATGTCCAGCGTGTTCCAGCCGATGTGTGGTACTTTCAGATTGGGGTCGGACAGATCGTCTGCCAGGGGGCAGACTGCGCCGGGGATAAGGCCGAGGCCCGCGTGTTCACCGTATTCATAGCTTTTTTCAAACAGCAGCTGCATACCCAGGCAGATGCCCAGCAGCGGCTTTTTCTGTGTTTCTTCGCGCAGAACAGGCACAAGGCCGGTGGCCTCGAGCTTGGCCATAGCGTCGGCAAACGCCCCGACGCCGGGCAGCAGAATGTGGTCCGCCGCCCGCAAATCGTCGGCATCGCGGGTCACGCGGATCTCTGCGCCCAGGCTTTTGACACTGGACGACAGGCTGAACAGGTTGCCTACGCCGTAGTCAACAATAGCAATCATGTGAAATTCCCTCCCCTAAAAAGATCGACCCCTTAAACCCCTAAAATCTCATCCAGCGCCGCGAAGAAACGCTGCATCTGCTGGGGTGTGCCGATGGTGATGCGCAGGTAATCCGAGATGCGCGGCGCGTTGAAATGACGGATGAGGATGCCGCGGGCGCGGAGCTTTTCAAAAATTTCCTTGCAGGGCATCCGATTGGTGGTGGCGAACAAAAAGTTCGTGGCAGAGTCAAACACGGTAAAACCGCGGCGGCGCAGCTCGTCGGTGGTGTGGGTGCGTTCGGCAATGACCTTTGCTGTTACATCGGCAAAATAGGCCTCGTCGGAGATGGCTGCCACACCCGCCGCCTGGGTCATGGAATTGACGTTGTAGGGGCTGTAACTGAACTTGACACGGTTCATATCGGCAATCAGCTCGGGCCGCGCGATGCAGAAGCCCAGCCGCGCCCCCGCCAGGTTGTGGGTTTTGGAGAAGGTGTGGGTGATGACGAGGTTGTCGTAGGTTTCCAGCAGCGGCAGGCAGCTCGACCCGGCGGGCGCAAACTCGACGTAGGTCTCGTCCACAATGACGATGTTGTCGGGGTTCGTTTTCAGCACTTCCTCGATGGCGTCCACCGGGGCCAGCAGGCTTGTCGGGGCGTTCGGGTTGGCAATGACGATCGTCTCATGCAGGCCGCAGTACTTTTTAAGGTCGATGGTCAGGTCACTTTCCAGCGGGATGACGTGCTGCGGGATGTGCAGCAAATCACACAGCACCGTGTAAAAGCTGTATGTCACATCGGCAAAGGCCAGCGGTGTATTTTCATCGCAAAAGGCCCGCAGCGCCAGCAGCAGGTTTTCGTCGCTGCCGTTGCCGCAGAGGATGTTTTCCGGGCGCACGCCCCAATGCCTGGCAATGGCGGCGTTCAGGTCGCCGTTTGTCAAATCGGAGTACAGCCGCAGCCCGGGCACGGCCGCCGCCACCACCGCCGCCACGCCGGGCGCGGGCGGATACGGGTTTTCGTTGGCGTTGAGCTTGACGATGTCAGCGATTTTCAGTTGTTCGCCGGGGGTGTAAGGCTCCAGCGACGCAAGGGTTTTGGTAAAATAACGGCTCATGGGTGATCCTCCCCATCCGGTATGTAGAATTGGTCAAGATGCCATTTGGCGGGGTTGTCGTCTATGTAGCGCCAGATGGTGTCATAGTCGAGTTGGTCGCGGATGATGTGGTCATAATATCCGCGCTGCCATAATTGCGTGCCAGCTGTGCGGTTTGTCATACGTTTGAGCGTGGAAACAAATGCCGGAACGGATTGATTGGCACGCACGGTTGTAGGGGGCGGCGTCCTCGACGCCCCGGACGGGCCTTGGGTGATTGCAATAATCAAATGAATATGATTTGGCATGACCACAAATTTTTCAATTTGCAAATCCGGGTAAAAATTTTCCATGGCTTCAATTTGCGCGATAACAATTTTACCGTGCGGCGACGGCAGCGTGCGCGGGGCGTCGAGGACGCCGCCCCCTACGACACGGCCGAAAACTTTTGCTTTATCCCGGGAACAAATCGTGATAAAATACGCGCCAACTGTGCCATAATCAAATTGAGGCAAACGGTTGGATTTCCGCTTCGGTAAACTCATTCCTCAAACCGTATCGTCACACTCTTGGCGTGGGCGTGCAGCCCCTCGTGCTCGGCAAAATTGGCGATGCGGCCCTGGACTTCACCCAGAGCTTCGCGGGTGTAATAAATAAAGCTCGACTTCTTGACGAAATCGTCCACGCCCAAGGGGCTGGAGAACCGCGCCGTGCCACTGGTAGGCAGCGTGTGGTTCGGGCCGGCAAAGTAGTCGCCCAGTGCCTCGGGCACATTTTTCCCCAAGAAGATGCTGCCGGCATTCTGCACAGAGTTGAGTACGGCAAACGGGTCGTCAACGCAAATTTCCAAGTGCTCCGGTGCGATGATGTTCACGGCCTCGATGGCCTTGTTCATATCGTCGGTGACGATAATTTTGCCGTTCGTGTCCACGCTGGCGCGGGCAATGGCGGCGCGGGGCAGCTGCGGGATCTGCACCTCCAGCTCGGCCTGCACGGCCTTGGCCAGATCCCAGCTGTCGGTGACAAGCACGGGGCTGGCCAGCTTGTCGTGCTCGGCCTGGCTGAGCAGGTCTGCCGCGACCCAGGCGGGGTTGCAGGTACCGTCAGCCAGAACCAGAATCTCCGACGGTCCGGCGATCATGTCGATGCCGACCTTGCCGAACACCTTGCGCTTTGCCGTTGCAACGTAGATATTGCCGGGGCCGACGATCTTATCCACGGCGGGCACGCTCTCGGTGCCGTAGGCCAGCGCGGCCACGGCCTGCGCACCGCCGGTCTTGAAAATCAAATCAATACCCGCAATGACCGCCGCCGCCAGAATGGCGGGGTTCACCTTGCCGTCCCTGCCCGCAGGGGTCGTCATGACGATCTGCTTGACGCCAGCGACCTTGGCCGGGATGACATCCATCAAAACGGTCGAGGGGTAGGCAGCCGTGCCGCCCGGCACATAGACGCCGGCGCGCTGGATGGGGGTGTACTTCTGCCCCAGCACGATGCCGGGGGTGTCGTTGACTACGAAATTTTTGTGCAGCTGCTGCTCATGGAAGCGGCGAATATTCCCGGCGGCCATCTTCAGGGTCGTGATAAACTCCGGGTCTGTCTTTTCCAACTCGGCAAAGGCCTCGTCAATCTCCTCTTGGCTGACGCGGACGTCGGTCAGTTCGGCGTGGTCGAACTTGGCGGCGTACTCGATCAAAGCGGCATCACCTCGGGCGCGGACATCCGCGATGATGGCGTCGACGGTGGCTTCCACGTCGGCTTCGGCGCGGATATCACGGTTCAAAATTTCCTCGGGGCGTACCTCATCAAAGTCATACAGACGGATCATTTTGCAAGAGCCTCCTTCATTTTATTCAGCAGCTCGGTCAGCTGGGCGTATTTGAACTTGTAGCTCGCCTTGTTGGCGATAAACCGCGCCGAGATCGGCATGAACTCCTCAATCACGGTCAGGTCATTTTCACGTAAGGTCGTGCCGGTCTCGACGATATCGACGATGACGTCGGACAGGCCCAAAATCGGGGCCAGCTCAATGGAGCCGTTCAATTTAATAATGTCAATGTCGCGGCCCCGGCGCTCGTAGTGGTCGCGGGCAATGTTGACAAACTTCGTAGCAACGCGCAAAGCACGGCTTTCGTCGTCAGCAAAGTTCGCGGGGCCAGCCACGCACATACGGCATTTGCCCATGCCGGTATCCAGCAGTTCATACACATCCGCGCCGGACTCGGTCAGGATATCCTTGCCCACGATGCCGATATCCGCTGCGCCGTGCTCCACGTAAATGGCGACGTCGCTGGGCTTGACGAGGAAGTACCGCACGCAGGCGTCGGGGTTTTCCACCACCAGCCTGCGGGTGTCGTTGTAATCCTCGGTGGCGCTGTACCCGGCACCCGCCAGCAGCTTGTAGGCCTTGTTGCCCAAGCGGCCCTTCGGCAGCGCAATATTCAGCCAGGTCTTTTCGCCGCCCTGCTGCTGTACGGGGGGCAGCGGCGCGGCCAGGCGTTCCAGCTCGTCCAAGTACATCGCAAAGCCGATGGCGTTTGCGCCGGGGGTGAACCGCTGCATCAGGTAGTCGTAGCGGCCGCCCTTGAGCACCGCGCGGGGGATGCCCGCCACGTACCCGGTGAACACAAGGCCGTTGTAATATTCCATCTCGTCCGCCATGCTCAGGTCCAGCTGGGTGCCGCGGCCATCCTCGCCCAGGGCGTTCTGCAGGGCCTGCAATTCGTCCAGGGCGCTGCGCTGGGCGTCGCACAGGCAGGCGGCGCGGGCTTTCGTCAGCGTCGCGCCCAGCGGGCCGTGCAGGTCAAGCAGTCCGGTCAGTGCGGCGGCTGCGGTGTCGTCCAGCCCGGCGTCCAGTGCAGCGGTGCGCAGCTCGTGGGCGTTTTTGGCGCGCAGGAAGTCCAGCAGCCTGGCCCGCGCCTCGGCGGGGACGTTCAGCGCGTCCAGCAGGCCGGTCAGGTAGCCCATGTGGCTGACTTCCAGCACGGTGGGCACATCCAGTGCGGCCAGGCTTTGCAGGGCCAGCCGCACCACGGCGGCCTGCTCGTCGGCATCTACTGCGCCCATGCTCTCCAGACCCATCTGGTGGATGGTCTGGAAGGTGTGGCTCTCGCGGCTGGGGCGGCAGACTTCTTCATTATAATAAAAGCGCTTGCACTCCCCCGCTGCGGGCTGGGCCGTCTTGGCGATGGACAGCGTCACATCAGGCTTGATGGCGCGCAGCTTGCCGTCCAGGTCAGTGAAGGTGATGACCTGGGAATCCGGCAGGAAGCGCTGATACTCCTGATAGAGGGCGTATTCCTCAAACCGGGATGCGCGGTACTTGCGGTAGCCTGCGCCCTCGTACAGGGCACGCAGGCGGAAAGTTGCCTGCTCGGCGGGGGTGAAGCTCTTGAGTTCAATTTCCATAACGTTCCTACCTCTCTCGTCCAATACAAATTCTATTATACTTTAGCGCAGTAAAGTTGTAAAGTGCTTTTGTAGTAAAATCACGGACATTTGTGCGCGGAAATTGCGGCTACGGTGCGGCGGCCAGAGGACTGGCCGCCCTACGGCCGTGGCACTTGTGTAGGGCGGGCAGTCCCCTGCCCGCCGCGGCGCGATCCCGCAGCAACAAATACAAAAAGGCGCACCTTTGCCATAAAACAAAGATGCGCCTTGCGCGTTTGGTGTATCAGCCCCTGCAGCCCTGCTCCTCCCAGTCGCCTGCCACAGCGGGGTCAACGATCTGGGTGGGGTCGATCTTGCCGTCCGCCGTGCGGGGGGCCTCCGTGTGGCCCAGCTCAACCGGGTTCACGTTGGGGGTGTCGTAGTCGGCAGCCTTCGGGGCGGGGGCCTCTTCAACTTCCGCGGGTTCCTCGGGCTTTTCCTCCTCGGCAGGGACGGCAGGTTCTTCAGGTGCGGCGGCGGGGGCGGGTTCAGCCACAGCGGACGCATCGTCAGCGGGCTCGGCGGAATCGGTCTCAGGCTCGACCTCGTCCTCCGAACCCCAAATATGCTCGTACTCGTCGTCGTGATGCTCACGGTTCTGCAGAACATAAACGGCAGCGCCCACAGCAGCGGCGCCCACGGCCAAACCGGCCAGTTTTTTCAGTAAAGACATGGTCAAAACCTCTTTTCGAGTAAAAATCTTGTGTTTGCGGTTAGTATACCACAATCGTTTCCAAAATACAAGTGCCGAATCCTACAACACAGGTGGGAAAAAGTGGACGCTTTTCATACAATGTACAACTTGTCGAAAATGGAGCGGTGTGGTATGATGTACAGGAATTTTGCAAAAAGAGGGTCTAATAAGGTGAAGTATATTTTCCAGTTTGCCCGCATCACGGCGTTCTGCCTGGCGGGCGAGGTTCTGGCGGTGGTGCTGCCGCTGCCCATCCCGGCCAGCGTGTACGGCCTGCTGCTGATGGTCGCGGCGCTGAAAACAGGCGTGCTCAAGCTCGACCAGGTGCGGGAGACAGGGCTGTTTTTGACCGGCATCTTCCCGCTGCTGTTCGTCCCGGCGGCGGCCGGCGTTGTGGAGCTGGGCAGCCAGCTTATGGATTTGCTGCTGCCCGCCGTGCTGGCTATCGTGCCCATCACGGCGCTGGTCATGGCCGTGACCGGCATGGTCGCGCAGAAATGCGCAGGCAGAAAGGAGCACAAAAATGGCTGAATTTTTGCAGCAATGCGGCAGCTGGGGCGTGCTGGCGACGCTGGCGGCCTACGCGGCGGGCGTCTGGGTCAACCGCAAGACCGGCAAGGCGCTGTTCAATCCCCTGCTGATGGGCAGCATCTTCGTCATCGTGTTTTTAAGCTGCTTCGGCGTGCCCTACGCCGACTATAAATCCAGCGCCCAGCCCATCAGCTGGCTGCTGATGCCCGCCACGGTCAGCCTGGCGATCCCCCTGTATGAAAAATGGGAACTGCTGGAAAAGAACCTGGCCGCGATCTTTGCGGCCATTGCGGCGGGTGTGCTGACGAGCCTGGGCAGCGTGCTGGCGATGGCGTGGGTGCTGAGAATCGAGCGCACCCATGCGGTGAGCTTTCTGCCCAAGTCGGTCACGACGGCCATCGGCATGGATGTGGCCGAGACGCTGGGCGGTGCGGCGGCGCTGGCGGGCGCGGTCATCATTCTGACCGGCATTGTTGGCAGCCTGATGGGTGAGACGGTCTGCAAGGTCTGCCATATTACAGACCCGCTGGCCAAGGGGTTGGCACTGGGCACCTCGGCCCATGCCATCGGCACGAGCAAAGCCTTACAGATGGGCGAGGTCGAAGGCGCCATGAGCGGGCTTGCGATTGCGGTTGCGGGTATCATGACCGCGATCCTGGCCCCGGTGGCGGCGAACTTTTTGCCGTAAAGGGGCGATAAGGGAAAGAGGCGGGGCGTCGAGGACGCTGCCCCCGAGGCGCGGGTCCCGCTTGGCGGCGCACAACGAGCGCCGCCAGTTTGCTTCGCAAACCCGCTCTTGCGGTTGTTTGCCCCACAGGGGCAAACGTTGTTCGCCACCCCAGTTTCGCTTCGCTCAACTGTGGCCCCTGACTCACAACCCCGCACCACGTCGCAACAGCGGCAGCTTTCTTTGCCAGCTTTCTTTTGCTGCCAAAAGAAAGCTGCCTCCCGGGAGCCTGCCGTTTATCCTTTAGCCGATACTCTCAAAAATACCCGGTATCCGTGTGCACATCCGCGCTTTCCAGTCCCATGGATACCCCTAACGCTTCATCTACGCGGCGCATGTCGTCGGGCGGGATGATACCTGCCCGCTCCCGCAGGCGGCGCTTGTCGAGGGTGCGAATCTGTTCGGTCAAAATGATACTGTCCTTCGCCAGGCCGCAGCGGTCGGCCCGCACGCTGATATGTGTGGGCAGCCGGTTTTTGTCCTGGCGGCTCGTGATGGCTGCCGCAATGACGGTGGGACTGTGCCGGTTGCCGATCTCATTCTGGATGATAAGTACCGGCCGTATGCCCCCCTGCTCGGACCCGACGACCGGGCTTAAGTCGGCGTAGAAAACCTCTCCGCGGTGGACTTCCATAAGAAAAACCTCCCTTTGCTTGTTACTCAAAGTATAAGCAGAGGGAGGTCTTTTTAATCATCCGCCGTGATTTTTGCAGCGAGGGCATCGCCTTTTTCACACAGCGCTGTAAACAGCTTGGTGTTTTCCAAGGGCCGCATCACCAGCCGGGTGCGCACGGCGTCCACTGCCGCACACCCGAAGAGCACGGCAAAGATCGCGAACAGCGTGTACACCACCGAGCCGTGGTGCGCCTGGGCCTGCAAAAGGCCGTTCCACAAAAAGTTGCGGAACGCGGGCACCTGATGCAGAATGTAAACGCCCAGCGTCGTGCCGGACAGGGCGTTGACCCACCGCACACAGCCGAGATCCAAATTTTTAAACAGGTAGAACAGCGCCAGCGCGGCCAGCAGGTTGGGCAGTGCACCCAGTGCCGTACGGTAGTAGGCCACGTACTGGAACGCCTTGCCGTCAGTCAGACCGCGCGTTTCCAGCATAGCGCGGATGGCCGTGTTGACCAGCGGCAGCCCCAGCCCAAGGGCCAGCGCCGCCGCGCGGTTTTGCAAAAGGCGGGCCAGGCGGTTTTCTGGATAGCGGCGCAGGTAGGCGGCCAGCAGGTACTCATACAAAAACATCCAGGCAGTGTCGCTGACGATGCCGTTCTCGCCGAAAAGCGTCGGGTAGAGGATCATCGGAACGGCCAGCACGGCCAGCAGCCCCCGGTGCGCGGTGCGCGGCAGGCCGCGCAGTACGCGGTTCAGCAGCGGCACGCAGAGCAACAGCAGCAGATAGTCCGAGATAAACCACAGCTGCCGGGTCGAGGCCGGGAACGCCGCCCACCGCAGTGCACCGAAGGAAACATCCAGCCCGGCGAGCCTGCACAGCAGCGTGACAGGCACCGTGTAGAGCCACAGCGACAGCCACAGCGAGAGCGGGCGGCGTGTTTTGTACGGCTGTTCGCACAAAAACCACCCACCGATGAGGATGAACACACTGCACGCAATGCGCGACCCGCAGCCGATGAGGCAGAATGCAAAGGAGGACGGCGGCGTGGTATAGTCCGCAATGCCGCCCTGCCCGGTCAGATGGTCGCCGATGATGAGCAGCATACACAGGATGCGCAGCAATTCTAAATTGCTGCTGCGCTGGGTCTTGCCGGGCATGGGAACCTCCTTGAAAAATGACAGCAAAATTGTAAGGGCCGGACATACCAGGCCCGCAGCCTATAAATAGGAGCGCATTTGCGGGAAAGCTGAGGGCTGGGCAAGCCCGGCCCCTACGGGGTGCCTGTTTCCAGAATCACCACTGCACTCGCAAGTCCACGTTCATGGCTCAAGCTGACATGCACAGTCAAATTCTGCTCCGCAGCCCAGGCGGCGGCAGCGCCGGTCAGGGCAAAGTACGGTGCGCCGCTTTCCCGGCGCAGCACGGCAAGCTCGGGCATGGCAAAGCCGCCCAGGCCGGTGCCAGCGGCCTTCAAAAAGGCCTCCTTCGCCGCAAAGTTCGCAGCGGCAGTCTCGGCCCGGTGCTTATCCCCCAAAGCGGCCAGCAGGGCCTGTTCTTCGGGGGCAAATACATGGTCAAGAAAGCTCTGCCGAGTGATGCTTTTTTCCATGCGGCCTGCATCACACAGGTCAATGCCGACGCCCAAAATCATGAAATCACCGCTTTCAGCAGTGCTTCCCGCTCGTTGGGCAGTTTTCCTTCCATGACGGCAGTCAGCAGCATTTGCAGGGTCGCGCCGACGTCCGGCCCGGTGGGGATGCCGGCATCCATTAAATCCGCGCCGTTCACGGTCAGCTGGCGCATGGTGTAGCAGCCGGTCTTGGCAAGTTCGTCCATGCGGTGCTCAAAGGCCTCGACATCGGCGCGGCGGGCGGCGACCTCCGGCGTCCTGGCGTGGGCGTCCAGGTCAGCATATTTCAGCGCACAAAGGCGGCGCAGGAAAATCGCGCCGTTGCGGTTCAGCAATTTCAAAATCCCGGCATCGTCGGCAGGCAGCGGTGCGTCGTGTACGGCAATCAGCCCCACCGCGCCGTCAATCAGGTAGGCGGGCGCTTTTAAGCGGCGCAGAATGCCCCGCGCCAGCTGTGCCCCGCGCTGGTTGTGCCCCTTGAAATGCGCCGCGCCGTCCGGCCCGACGCTGCGGCACAAAGGCTTTGCAATGTCGTGTAAAAAGGTGGCCCAGCATAGCACCCGCACGCCGCGGGTGTCCTGGCCGCGCAGATCCAGCGCGGCCACGGCGGCGGCTGAATGCTGCCAAACGTCGTAACAATGCCATTTTCCGGGCTGCGTGCAGCCGATGCAGGGTAAGATCTCCGGCACAACGCCGCCTAAAATCTCGCCGTATTGTGCCAAAGTCTGCCCAGCGCCGGGGGCCAGCAGCAGGCCGTCCAGTTCGGAATACAGCCGCTCGGCGCTGACGGTGTGCAGTGTCTCCCGGGCGGTGAAAGCGGCTTCGGCGGTGGCGGCATCCAGCGCAAAGCCCAGTTTGGCGGAAAACCGCAGCGCCCGCAGAATGCGCAGCGCGTCCTCGGCAAAGCGGTCGGCAGGTGTGCCGACGCACCGCACGATGCCTGCCGCCAAATCGCGGCGGCCGCCGTACAAATCAATGATGCCCTCGCCGGGGGCGTAGGCCATGGCGTTGATGGTGAAATCCCGCCGCGCCAGATCCTCGGCCAAATCGTCCACAAACTGCACGCTGTCGGGGTGGCGGTGGTCGCGGTAGCTTCCGTCTAAGCGGTAGGTCGTCATTTCGTAGGGCTTGCCGTGCAAAATGACGGCGACCGTGCCGTGCTTTTCGCCGGTCAGGATCATCCGCTGGTCGTGGAACAGCGCCCGCATTTCGTCGGGCCGGGCGGAGGTGCAGATGTCCCAGTCGCCGGGCATACGGCCCAGCAGGCTGTCGCGCACGCAGCCGCCCACCACGTAAGCACTGTGCCCGGCAGCGCGCAGCGTTTGCAGCAGCCAGTAGGCGTCGTGCGGCAGGCGTATCGTATCGCGGCTCATGCGTTCCCCTCCCCTCTTGTGGCGTTTTTGGCGGTTATTCTTCGGTGTGGGTCCATTCCTGGGTCAAATCCACGATGCAGGCGAGGCTGTCGTCCTCGTCCTTCAGCGAATCGACCTTGGCGGCGGCCTTCTCGGCATCCTCCATCCAGGTCAGGATAAAGTAGTTCTCGGCGGGCACGGCGTAGTAGACCCATGCGCCGTCGGCCCGCAGCAGGTCGGGCAGGTGGTCCAGCTCGGCGTCCAGCAGGCCCTGGCCTTCCTCGCCGTAGATCATCTCGGGACCGACCTGCAAAGAGTCAATGACATTGATGCTGGAATTGATGTAGGTGTCGCGGTCAACGGTCTTGTCGCCGACCTCCCACGCGCTGGCGAACGCCTTGACCAGCAGTTCGCGGACTTCCAATTTATCGTCACCGGGTTTGTACATGGTAATTCCCTCTTTTACATAATATATGAAAATAGTATAGCACATTTTTTGCAATTTGGGTATAGGGATTTTAGAGGTATGTCCCGAAAATAAAAAAGCAGGGCGGCCAGTCCCCTGGCCGCCGCACCTCGCCTTTCGTACAACGATATCCTTGTAGGGGGCGGCGGCCTCGACGCCCCTGCCCCTACAAACTGGAATTTTCAAATTAGTCTTTGCAAATAACCTTTGAACGTTCACCATCAATTACAATTCCCTGACGGTTGTTAATTGGGCATAGATTCAAATCCGAAAACTCAGTCATTATTTTCTCGGTAACTTTCTTAAATGGTGCTG
>NZ_DBMDDV010000007.1:0-94957 GCF_057431175.1 Gemmiger sp.
CTTTTGCTTCTGATATCCGAGGCGCAGGGCAATATAGTTTTTGGTAATAGTTTTTTTCAAAGTTCTCTTTTGCATAGTGTAATAATAGCAGTATGCTTTTTACAGGCAAAGGCGCGAAATGGGAAATTAAGTCAAGCAACCAATTTCAGATGGTACACCATTCCTGCAGTGCTTTCCCTTGCGAGTGTTTTGCTTATTTTCTTTTTCGGAAGTTGCTTTCAGCAAGGCCAAATATCCATTCAGCCGCTATGTGTCTGTGCTACATTTATCACCGTAATGCAGATAGCAGCGTTACTTTTAATCAGCTGGATGGAACAAAACGCCAACTTCCGTGAAGAAGCAATCAGCCTACAAGCCAAATCAAAAGCACAGCAAGAGAGCATTGAAGCATTGAGTGCTGCATACGCTCAGCAACGTAAACTGACACATGATTTTCGCGCTCATCTGAGTACGTTAGACGGAATGCTGATGCAACAAAATATAGATATCAATAAAATACAAACCTATATCCATAGCCTGCAATCGAAACAAAACGAACGCATCCTGCTCGTCAATACCCACCATGCAGCACTGGATGCACTTCTGAATCAAAAGGCACTTGTTGCAAAAAATCGTAAAATTGATATACAGTTCAGTGTGAACGATTTGTCTCCCATAAAGATTGACATGGTGGATTTGACGGTTGTAATCAGCAACACACTGGATAACGCGATTGAAGCGTGTGAAAAACTGCCGGAAACGGACCGGCAAATTTATGTGCAGGCACTGCTTGAAGAAGATGAACTGTTTTATGCTATCCGTAATAAATCTTTGCCGGTAAATATGATTGCAAATCAGCTGCCGGCATCAACCAAGGAAAATCCATCTTTCCATGGGTATGGTTTGCAAAATGTTCATACCACATTGGAAAAGTACCACACGCTTTACGCCATGGATTATGAAAACGGCTGGTTTGAATTTGCAACAGAGCTGCCGAATACTCTGATTTCATGACAAAAAACTACTGTTTCACTACAAAAATGATGAAAAAGCAGAAAACTCTGTTTTAATAAAGATAGTTCTGATTTACAGAGGTTCTGCATATGGAAGCAATCGTCGAAAGAATCGTGGAGAAGTGTATACAAAGCGAACTCATTGAAGAAAGTCAACGCGATTGGATGGCATACTCGCTACAACGAAAATTCATGAACTTTGGCGGTTTCTTTATTCTCGTTTGCTTTGGAGCACTTGTTGCACCGTTACCGCAAGTGATTCTTTTGAATTTTGGGTTGGCATTTTTACGGGAAAAGACAAATGGGCTTCATATGCCAACAGTATGTTCCTGCTTTATCACCTCTTTATTTTGTGAATATGCCTGCTTATATCTGATTGACCGACTGCAATCTTCTACGATAGCAGCTACAATTACGCTGCTTATTGTCTCTGTTACGCTAATTTTAACACTTGCTCCTTGCAATAATTCGGCGATTCATTGCAGCAACGAGGAGTTGCAGGACATGAAAATAGCGGTACGCAAAAGACTTGTATTATATTGCTTGCTTGTTCCACCCCTTTTGTTGCTGAAACC
The DNA here is from genome assembly GCF_057431175.1 of Gemmiger sp. Taxonomy (NCBI): domain Bacteria; kingdom Bacillati; phylum Bacillota; class Clostridia; order Eubacteriales; family Oscillospiraceae; genus Gemmiger; species Gemmiger sp. Next base: position 1,568 of record NZ_DBMDDV010000007.1, read on the forward strand.
ATTGTACAGCACTGTCTGGATTGTAGCTGCAGCTGCGGATGCTCTTCTACTGGTTTTGGCTAAAATTGGGGTTGGAATCAAATAAAACCAAATCAAACCGGAAGGAAGGTCTTTACCATGAAAGCAAAAGAAAGTCTTTTACACAAAAACTTGCGTGCAGTAGTTCAGGCATCAATTCGAAAAGAAGCCAATGAACCGTGTAATATGTTTTGGAATTATCAGCCACACCGGCCCGAAAAGCCTCTGACAAATTCTCAGGAGAAAAAATAAATCTCACGCTGCAGCTCTAAGCCCGTCGCATCTCAAAATGCGGCGGGCTTTTTTGTGTGCTCGGTTGGGCAACAACTGGCGAAAGGATGCTACGCGCTTAGCAGTAGGAAGCGCTAGCCGAAGGCAAGGACATCCATCGTGAGGCGGCATCAGAATGCCAGCAGAAAATGCTGACGGGCAAACACATGAACCAACAAGCGGAAATTCATATATTTATAAATTATAGTAATCCAGATAAAATTCGAACGGATTTAAAGTTTAACTCCGCAAAAGTTGCGGGGTATTTGCGATATTATAAGTGCAAAGCAAATTCGGAAGGAATTTCAAAGATGACATCTAACGAGCGACAAAAGAAAATAATTCGCTTGTTAGACAAGCGCCGGAAAGATACGATGGAGCATCTTTCAATAGAATTCCATGTTTCAACAGATACTATCAGCAGGGACATAGCAACATTAAACGAGGACTATCCAATAAAAATAGTCCGGGGCCGAAATGGAGGCCTTTCCCTACCAGACGGATACCACTTGTTCAAGAAAATGTACATGACTCCTGTTCAGGCACTCGCATTACATAGAGCGTTGCTGTATGTCCCTGATGAAATCAAGAAAATCCTTGAGACAATTTTGACCGATTTTGCTTGGTAGTCAATTATGATTACCCAGCACCTTGACAACCGAATACCCAGCATAACAGGTACGTTCCTTTCCCGGCAAGCCCATTGGGTGGTTTTGGCATAACCATAAGCTGCCAAGGGAAAGGCCACAATGATACGCCAGCTGCCTCCCGCGTCAGAGGGGGTGACCGAGCCGGAATTGTAAGCAGTAAGATTCCGGCAGAGCCAGCGAACGGCCGCCGCCAGCGGCCTGCCTGTTGTGTTCCCGGTGTCAGGGGTGCGGGCGGCAAATATGGCACACTTACTTAACTATCTACTTTTGCCGTTTAGGGCAAATCGTGGGCAGCAGGAACCCAAGCTCCTGCTGCCCATCATTTTGCTTTAAACGAGATGGAAAACAGGGGTGTAAACCAATGCAAACTTATCCGACAGGCTATACGGAATCCCACCGCATGGCCGAGAAAATTTTCCGGGAGATCTTACCCCGGCACGGCATGGCGGTGCGCGAGGAACAAATCGCGCTTTGCCATGAAGTTTTAGATACCTTATATAATAAGGAAATTTCCCTGTGCGAAGCAGGCGTAGGCACCGGCAAAACGCTGGCCTACCTTGCGGGCTGTATCCTTTGGCAGATGCATCGCCCCGAACGGATGAAACTGCCCATCGTTATCTCCACTTCCAGCGTTGCCTTGCAGGACGCTATCCTTACAGAATATCTGCCTGACCTGTCCGCTATTTTGTTGGCTGAGGGCATCATCACCGCACCCATCACAGCTGTTGTCCGCAAGGGCAAAGAGCGTTTTGTCTGTGATGCCCGCCTTGCCGAAAGAGCATCGCTGGTGCAGCCAAGCAGAAAACGGCAGACCAACAGCCTGAACATTGCTGCGCACATTTTGGACATGGATCATATCCCGGAACTCTCCCGCTATGACCGCTGCCGCATTTGTGTGCCGCCGTCCTGCCCGCGTGATTGCTTTCTGCGCGAGGATTGCCGCTACCGGCAGTATCTGCGGGATTCCATGAAACCCGACATCCAAATTTGCAATCACAATTATCTGCTGGCTGACGCATCGCATCGGCAAGAAGATAGACCGCTGCTCCTGCGCAGTTATCAGGCGCTGGTGGTGGACGAGGCGCACAAATTACCCGATGCCGCCCGCCAGATGTACACGGAAACCTTATCCCAGCACAACATGGATGAATTGTGCCTTTTATTACAACAGGCGCACTACAAGGATTTTGCCAGACAGCTGCGGGCGGCGTTCCTTACGCTGTCGTTCTCCTGCACGCAGGGGCTTTCCAAGCTGCGAAAAAAAGTGAGTGAACCGTTCGTGCTTACGCCGTTCCGCCGCGCTGCACTCATCAACTGTACAGCACTGCTGCAAAATGCCGGCAGTTTGCCGGATGTGCCGCGATACCTGCTGAACAGGCTGGGAGAAGCCGAAAGTCTCCTGCGCCTTTTTCTCTTGGAGGTGCCGACGCGCATCTTATACATCGACTACGATGCCGATGGTCAGCCCACATTCTGCGCGGCCAGCAGCCGCGTACCGCAGCTTCTCCGCAGTGCGCTGTGGAACACACACGAACCCGCGATTCTGACCTCCGGCACATTGGCAGCAGCCGGAGATTTCAGCTACACGGGACAGCTTTTGGGGCTGGCGGCTTACCGACCCCTGCGTCATTTTCGCGCAGATTCTCCGTTTAACTACAAGAAAAAATGTCTGTTATACTTTCCTCCGCGCGTAAAAACGCGAATGGACAACCGCAAAATGGCAGAAGAAATCGTTCGGCTGGTTGGTGCCTGTCACGGTCACGCGCTGGTGCTGTTCACAGCGTACCGCCAGATGGCGGAAGTCCGCGCGCTGACGGACGGTCAGTGGACATACCCGACCTATCAGGCGTGGCGCAATGGCGGCAAAATCATCCAGCAGTTCAAGCAATCCGGCAATGGTGTGCTGTTTGCTGCTGGCTCCTGCTGGGAGGGCATCGACTTTCCCGGCGATATGGTGTCTCTGCTGATCATCGCCAAGCTGCCGTTTCCGATACCCGACCCGGTCAGTAATTACGAACGCCGGCAGTACCCGAATCTGCGCGACTACATAACCGCCGAAATCATCCCCGAAATGCAGAAGAAGCTACGTCAGGGCTTTGGTCGTGCCATCCGCACCGAGCAGGACTCCTGCGTGGTGGCGATTCTGGACGAACGCGCAGGTATCGGCGGCAAGTACCATGACGCCGTGCTGGCAGCACTGCCGACCTGCCCAATCACCGAGAAAATCGAAGATGTGCAGCAATTCATCCGGGAGCAGAAGCGTCCGGATTACTTTTTGTGAAAGAGGGATCTGCAATGTACCTTATGCGAAACCACGATGTCTGGATTTATGTGCGCTGCGCCAACAGCGATCCGCGCATTGCCTTTGACCGACTGTATGACCTTATCGACGAAGCCGCCGGACACGGTTTTCTTGTGCGCGGCACATCTTTTGACCATTGCAGCGGAAACACCTTGAAAGACCGCATCGGTCTGCGATCTATGCTGGACGCAGTAGAGAACGGTCGGATTGAAGCCGTGATGGTGCGCGATTTGGAGCAAATCAGCCGCAACAGCTACATACTGGTGGGAGTTATTGAAATTCTGCGTCAGAATGATGTCTACCTCATCACCACCGAATGTGACTTAAACGCCGAACTCATCAACAGCGGGCTGGAACGCTTTGTCGGGGACCGTTTTACGCGGGCATCCTTTGGCAAGCCGCGATTTGATGTTTGTCTCCCTCTGATGGATCAATTCTGAGGTGTGCCCATGAGAGAATACAAAGTTTGGGCGTTCGCCCGCAGCGCTGCACCGAACCTGCCCGCATTGGAGGATCAGCTGGCGGATGTTATGCGCGAAGCCGACAGGCGCGGCTACATCATTGTGAATTCCTGCATGGAGCAGAAGTACGGCACCGAGTTCTGGCGACCTGATTTGTTTGCCATGCTCACCGCTGTGCAACAGGGGCGTGTCAATGCCGTCATGGTGCAGAGCCTTGACCGGTTGAGCCACGACATTACAATCCTGTACCGCATCCTGCGATTTCTGCAAAATTACGGTGCAGTGCTGATTACGACCGAAACCAATCTGCAATATGAACTCTATCTGACGGGGCTGGACGCACGCTTGCTGCGCCGCCACAACCGAAAACCAATTTACTATGTGGAGTGTGAAGAACGATGAAAGAACCTGTGCAAATGCCGCTGCAGGCATCCGCCTGCGAAATTGAAAAAATAACCCTGCCGCAGATTGTCAGCATCAAACAGGCAAGTGAGATTATGAATCTGCCGCCATATTATCTTCGGCGTGTCTGCCGCGAGAATCCGGACCTTGCATTTCAGTCCGGTGTTAAGTGGTACATTAACCTTGGCAAGCTGGCGGCCTACTACAACAATAAAACGGAGCAATCTGAATAATGGCATCGGCAAAACTTATGATACCCAAACGCAGCGCCCCTTATTATGTACTGACCGCTAATGTGACCGTACATGGAAAAAGGGTGCGGCGATATGGGCGCTTTGACTTTGACCCCACTGTACTGAAAACCCACCGCCAGCGTGAAAACGCTGCCATTGAAGCCGCACTCGTTTTTGAACGCGCAGAGCAACAGAAAGCCGACGATGAAAAAGATGGCAAAAACACGCCCTTCCGAGATGCAGCAAGAGCATACATTGATTCCAAAAAATCGATGCTTGACCCCTCCGTTCGTCTGGAAGGCGACTACGAACAGCACAAGAATAAAGCCAACACCACAGCAGGTAAGGAAACCATGCTGCGCCGAATCTGCGAAATCAGCCCGGCATTTGCAGAAATGCCGATTTCAAAGGTAAATAAGCGCGAATGCGAGAAGTTTCTGGATCTGCTGGGTGAGGCCGATGTGCGCAGCGTGAAAGGGTATGCGGTGCTGAAACCCAACGCAAAGCAATATAAGAAACTGTCCTGTCCCCAAATTGCAGCACAATGCTCCATACAGACAAAATCTGTAGAGCGAGTGTTCCGCGGAGAGCGTACCACACTAAAAACAGCACAGGAAATTGCAGCAGCTCTCAAATGTAAGCCCGAAAAGCTGTTTCATATTGAACTGGATCACCGCCCTATTGCACGAAAAACCATTAAGGAGTATGCCATCTTTCTGCGGCTCGTAATGCAATATGCCGAACGCGAGTACGGCATAGACAACGATACCCAAACACTCGCGGTTAAAGGTACGCGCAGCCGCCCGGTAGACTGCCTGCACCCGGAAGAAGTAGAGGCTCTTTTTAAGGTGCTGCCGCGCTGTTCCACACTGGAGCAAGTCATCGTCATGGGGCTGCTGAATACCGGAATGCGGCGCGGTGAGTTAGCCGGGCTGACATGGGAAGATATTGACTTCGACCACTGCACCGTCCATGTGGATAAGTCACTGCTCATTGTGAACAAAGGCTATCACCTAACGACCACGAAAGAGGACAACGTCCGTGACATAGATGTAGCACCCGAATTTATAGAATATCTGAAAACCTACCGTGACCAATGGCTTGCACAAAAGCACCGTATGGGCAGTGCTTGGCAGACCTGCATGGACGGAAAGTGGGAATCGTACCGGGAATCCCTGCAAAAGCTGCGCGGGAAAAATTTTATCGTTATAAATGATTTTGGCTGGCCCATCAGCCCCGACCACTATGGCAAAATTGTTGACCGCGTGGCCGAGAAAGCGGGCATCCGCAAAATCCACCCGCATATGTTTCGCCACACCTTTGTCAGTATCCTGCTCTCCAACCCGGACATCGGTGTCGCTACGGTGGCGGCCGAAGCGGGTCACGCCCAACCCAGCACGACACTGGCAATTTATACGCAGGTTTACCACAAGCGGCAGGATTCCATCCGCAGCCAGATGAGCGAGACGCTCTACAAGAGAAAAGGTTCCGAAAGATGAAAAGAGACGTGCAAACTTTACGCTTGCACGTCTCTTTTTGGTGGGCCATGCAGGATTCGAACCTGCGATAACTCGGTTATGAGCCGAGAGTTCTAACCGCTGAACTAATGGCCCTTATGAAACACCCCAAACAAGCAGTTGCGAACCGCCCGTAGATGGGTTGTAGATGAAAGCAGAAAAAACAGTGACAAAAATCGAAATTTTTACGGTTTATCGCCTTTTTGTAAAGTGAGAAATCCTAACATCCAATGTTTATGAGCCGGGGGTTCTAACCGCTGAACTAATGGCCCTTATGAAACAACCCAAACAGGCAGTTGAGAACCGCTCGTAGATGAGTTGTAGATGAAAGCAGAAAAAACAGCTAAGAAAACCGAAAATTACACGATTTATCGAATTTTTACGAAGAGAAAAATCCTAACATCCAATGTTTATGAGCCGGTGGCTTTAACCGTTAAGCTAACGGCCCTTATTATGATGAAGAAGTGCTGTTGATGGCCAAATCGCCAACTCATCGCCAAAGCAGAAATCTTGGCGATGAAGTTCAGCAAAAATCGCGGCACTTCATCATATTTGAAAGTAGAAATGATTGGGTCAGACGGTTATAATCCGTTATGAGCCGCCGACTCTGCCTGGCTGGGCTACCGGCCTACACAGATGTAACTAATATTATACCAGAAAAAGTCCGGTTTGCCAAGGGTGCGCGGGCGAAAAAATAGAAAAAAAGAAAAATTACGCATCCCTCAAATCACCGCGGCAGCGCCAGGTGGCGAAGAGGATGAACACAAAGCAGATGACCCAGGTCGTCGGTTCGCAGAAGCAGACGGCGCGGTAGCCCCAGACCGGCACGAGCCAGACAGCAAAAATCACTTTGCCGATCAGCTCCAGGGCGCTGGCCAGCAGCGGCTCAATGGTGTGCTGGATGCCTTGCAGCATATTCCGTAAAATGACCAGCACGGCCATGGGCGGGATGATGGGCACGCTGATTTTCAAGTACAGCAGGGCATTGGCAATAATGATTTCGTCGTCGCTGCCGGTCACGCCGCGGATGGCCGCCTCGCCGCAGAGGAAGGTAAACGCCATGATGAATACCCACCACACAAAATAGATGACCAGCGCGGCCTTTACGCTCTGCCAGATGCGGCTGCGCTTGCCCGCGCCGAGGTTCTGGCTGCTGAAAGTCGCCACGCCGATGCCAAGCGCACCGCCGGGGATAAAGTACAGCTCAGCCAGGCGGCGGGCGGCGGTCTGGGCCGCAATGTAGGCGCTGCCCAGCGCGTTGATGCTGCTTTGCAGGGCCACGCTGCCCAGGTTGTAGATGGCGCTCATCAGGCCCATACTTAGGCCCGCCCAGAACATATGGGTCACGGCATGGCGGGTCGTCTCTTTCAGCTGGGCCGGGCGGAACCGCAGTTCCGGGTAGCTGCGCAGGATGTACCACACGCCCAGCAGGGCGCTGATACCCTGTGCCAGCACGGTGGCGATGGCTGCGCCGCGCACGCCAAGGCCCAGCGGGCCCATAAAGGCCGCGTCCAGCCCGATATTCAGCATGGTGCTGAAAAGCAAAAACAGCAGAGGCGTGATGCTGTTGCCCACGGCGCGCAGCAGCGCGGCTTCCATATTGTAGAGCATCGTCAGCGGGATGCCCAGCAAAATTACGGTCAGGTAGTCGGCGGCACCGTCCCACGTTTCGGCGGGGACCTGCAGCAGAGTCAACAGCGCGCCGCGGCCCAGCAGGGAAGTGGCGGTCAGCACCAGCGAGGTGCCCACCGAAAGCGTGACCATCCAGCCCACGGCGCGGCGCATACCATTTTCATCCCCGGCGCCGAAATATCTGCTGACCGTCAGTGCCAGGCCGTTGTTCATGCCGAAGGCAAAGTTCATGATAAGACCGTACAGTGCGGCGGTCGCGCCGATCTGCGCCAGTGCCGCCGCGCCCAGCAGGTGCCCGGCAAGGGCGGTGTCAGTCAAATTGTAGAACTGCTGCAGAAGGTTCGAGCAGAACAGCGGCATCGAAAATTGCAGCACCAGGCGGAATGGGTCGCCCTGGGTCATATCCAGCACGCGGCTTTTGTGTGCGGTGGTCATGGGGGTGTACATCTCCTTTATGGGGCTTGCAGGGGTCGATGTCTGGCGTCGCCCCTACGGAAGAACCACTATTCTTTCACAATATTCTTTACCCAGACGCCCTTCTTCACCAGCACAAAGCCGATGGTGCATTTGATGATGTCCATGCCGTTCACAAACAGGTAAATTGTGACGATGTTCAGCCCGCTGAAGCGGGACAGGCAGTAGGCCATCGGCACGGACACGGCCCAGGTAAAGCAGCTGTCAAACAAAAATGTGATGAACGTTTTGCCGCCGGAGCGCAGCGTGAAATACTCACAGTTGGCAAAGCCGTACAGCGGCATACACAGCGCGGCCATGCGGATCAGCTCGGTCGCCAGCAGGCGGATGGGTTCCTCAGTGTTGTAGATGCGGGGGATAAAGGGCGCACAAACGGCCAGCGCAGCGCCCATAATAACGCAGCTGGCAAGGCTCAGGGTAATCATCCGCCAGGCGGTGCGGCGGGCACCGGTCAGGCGGTCCGCGCCAAGCTCCTGGCCGACGACGATGGCCGTGGCATTGCCCAGCGAGAGGAACACCTCATTAAAAATCTGTGCAATCGTGTTGCAGATGTTCAGCGCGGCCACGGCCTGGATGCCCCGCACGGAATAGCATTGCAGCAGCACGGCCTGACCTGCGCCCCACATCAGCTCATTGGCAAGCAGCGGCATCGACCGGATAAAGATGCTTTTGACCAGCACGCCGGGAATGGCAAGGCTGTGGTACACCCCGCGCATAAAGGGGTAGCGGTCGGCGCTGCGGTGGGCGCCGGTCGCGACGATGGCCAGCTCCACAAAGCGGGAAAGCACGGTGGCGATGGCCGCACCGGCCACGCCCAGCCGGGGGAACGGGCCAAGGCCGAAAATCAGCAGGGCGTTAAAGATAAAGTTCACGACCATCGCCAGCATACTGGCTTTCATCGGCAGCACGGTCTGGCCGCTCTCGCGCAGGGTACCGGCGTAGCACTGGGTCAGGCCGAAGGGCACCAGTCCCACAAGCATGATGCGCAGATACCCCCACGCATAGTCCAGCGTGGCGGCGGCATCGGCGGGGGAGGTATCGGCTGAAATATACGCTCCAATCAGCGCTGGCCCGGCAGCCAGAAACAGCATAATGGCTGCCGCTGTGATGGCGGTGGACACCAGCAGTTTAAAGCGGAAAGTGTGGCGCACGCCGTCCATATCGCCGCGGCCGTAAAACTGAGCGCCGAAGATGCCAGCGCCCGAGGTGCTGCCCCAAATGGCGAGGTTATACACAAACAGCAGCTGGCCTACCACGGCAACGCCGCTCATGGGCAGGGTGCCCACCTGGCCTACCATGACGTTGTCCAGCAGGGAGACAACGTTCGTCAGGGTGTTCTGCACGATGATGGGCAGCACCACCAGCAGCACATGGCGGTAAAAGGCCCGGTCGCCCAGCAGGCATTCCCGCAGGGTCAGTTTTTCGGTTTTATCCATAAAAGCTCCTTTTTACATTGCACAAAAAAGGCTTCCCTATGGGGGAGGCTTTAAGGGAGCTACTTCCCCATTACATCCCAATGTTTATCGTTGTGGTTCAGCACCTCGCAGCCGCCCTCGGTCACAAGGACGAGATCCTCGACACGGACGCCGAACTCACCGGGCAGGTAGACGCCCGGCTCAATCGAGAAAATCATGCCGGGCTTGGCAACGGCGGTGTTGGCGCTGCTCACGTCGCCCTTCTCGTGGTCGGTCTGGCCGATGAAATGGCCCAGCCGGTGGTTGAAGTATTCGCCATAACCCGCTTCGGTGATCAAATCGCGGGCGGCGGCATCCAGGTCGCACAGGCGCACGCCGGGCTTGATAAGCGCCTCGGCAGCTTCGTTGGCGCGGCGCACCAGGTCGTGTACGGCGGCCTGCTTCTCTGTGGGCTGGCCGCAGAACCAGGTGCGGGTCATGTCGCTGCAATAGCGGTCCTTCACGCAGCCCATGTCAAACAGCACGCAGTCGCCCTCCTTCAGCACCGTGCCGTCCGGCTCGTGGTGGGGGTCAGCGGCGTTCGCACCGAAGGAAACGATGGTGGTAAAGCTCGGGCCTTCGCAACCGTGGGCGCGGAACTGGGCGTCAATGAACTCGGCCACCTCACGCTCAGTCATGCCGACCTTGACGTAGTGCTTCGCAGCCTCGTTGACTTCATCGTTGATGCGGGAGGCCTCACGCATGAGGCGCTGTTCCTCGGCGTCCTTGCAGGCGCGGCAGTCGTCGATGCAATCGCTGGACAGCACGACCTGCATGCCGGGGTGGGCCTCCATCAGCGGGATCAGAAACTTGGCGGGCCACTCTTTGTCGATACCCAGCGGCTTCGCGGCGTTGACCACGGCGGCGATCTGGGCGACCGGGGCGTCAGCGTCAGTGTGCCAAACGGTCTTGCAGGGCGGATTCGGGACATTGAACAGCTTGTTCAAAAACAGCACCGGCTCGCCGTCGGTGGGCAGGTAGAGCGCCAGCAGACGCTCATAGGGTTCCACGGCAACACCGGTCAGATACCACACGCTTTTGGGGTCGCAGACGATCATTTGGGTCAGGCCCTGTGCGCACAGCGCGGCACGAACCCGGTCAATACGTTCCATTTTCATAAGTTCGACAGTCCTTTCGTATGCTTTCCCACTTATAATAGGTAGATGAGCGGGATTTGTCAATATAAAAAATAAGCCCCAAAGTGGGATCTGGTGACGCTTACGCCCCGGCGCGTCGGCGGCCATGGGGGCATCGTGGTTTGCCTAAAACACCCATTGCAGGGGCCGGGCATGCCCCGCCGCTACAACTCTGCGATGGGAAGGGCGTGCCGCTGCCAAATACGTTCTGCTGTTCAGATCACTGCTTGTTTTGCGTTTTCATAGGTGAATTGCTCCTTCCCGCAGCTTGACATGGGGCTGCAACTGCCCTATACTGATATCATACAAGTTAAACCCCGGTTTAAGTCGAGGGGTTCTGCAAAAAGATCAGGAGGCAACTATGGCTTATACGGTGGGCGAAATGGCAAAACGGCTGGGTGTGCCTGCATCGACACTGCGCTATTATGATAAGGAAGGGCTGCTGCCCTTTGTGGGGCGTTCCTCCGGCGGCATCCGCGTGTTTGAGGAAAAGGACTTCGAGTGGCTGCGCATCATTGAGTGCCTGAAAAAGACCGGTATGTCGCTGAAGGATATCCGCGAATACATCGAGCTTGCCATGCAGGGCGATGCGACGATCGCCCAGCGGTTGGAAATGTTCCGCAAGCAGAAGGCCGTGCTGGAAGCCCGCATGGCCGAATTGCAGCAGACGATGGACACGCTGGACTATAAGTGCTGGTTCTATGAGACCGCCAAGGCCCGCGGCACGACAGATGGCATCAGCGATCTGCCGGACGCCAAACTGCCCGAGAACCTGCGCCCGGTGCGCGAGCACCTGCGGGAAGTGGCGGAATGAAGGCCGAATCAAAACGACCCGGCAGGGGAAAGCACACCTTTGGCCGCGCTGAAGGACAAGGGCTGCACCGGCAACTGCGACAGCCCCATCATGGTCTTCTTTGAGGGCATTGTGCCGTTTATTACAACTCACCTGAAAAAATCCCGCCGCGGACGCCATATTTAGTGGCCCGGCGGCAGCCAAAACGCCAGAGCACAGCAAAAATTCCGTAAAAATCACGTTTTCGGTGTTAAGCACAGCACATTTCCAAACGCCTCCCCATGTGGGAGACGTTTTTTGTGCGGAAAAACGCTCCGCCCCAATAGCACACAATTTGCCCCGCTTAGCCACGTTAAATTTTACAAAATCCCCCTGTAAACCCGCAAAACCGCCCAAAATCGCACCCTGCACCACCGCAAGATATGCACGGTTAAATATTCGCCAGAAAACGACTGCAAAATTTGTCGTAAATGCACATATTTTTTATAAAATAACGCAGAAATGCGTAAAATAAAATGGCGATGCGGCGGCATTATCGAACGGCACACGTTGCAAAGCAACAAAAAACTTTGCGAAAAAGGTACAAACTAGGCAACAAAATGTTTTTTGCTGTTTTGCTGTAACTTTATTGAAATTTGGTAAATTGTATGATATTATAACTTCACAGTAAAAGGACGGTTGAAGTCCTTCTGGAGAAATTGGAGGAATTATAATGTTTGATAAAATTCGTAAAATGAAGAATAAGAAGGGCTTCACCCTCGTCGAGCTCATCGTCGTTCTCGTCATCCTGGCCATCCTGGCCGCCCTGCTGGTCCCCGCTCTGACGGGCTATATTGATAAGGCGAACAATCAGAAGGTTGTTGCTACCACTCGTAGCATTGTCGTTGCCGCTCAGACGGAAGTTTCTGAGAAGTACGGTGTTGTTACTTCTAACAATGGCAAACTGAAGGGCGGTTCGCTTGGCGAGTTGACCGTTACCGCTAAGAATGATGATGGTATCGTCCCCAGTGATATCGGCAAGCTGGCCGAGGTCGTTTCTGGTACTACGCCTGCCTATAAGAATGGCATTACTTCTGCAATCGTTAGCTACGATGAGACTGGTCATGTTACTAAAGTTGTTGTTCAACAGAGTGGTCGTACTTGCACTTATGATGCATCCAAGGGAACATATGAGGTTGGTGATACTGCTCCTGTTGCTGGCGGTTCCGATTCTGATACCTAATCTGATTAAATAATTGTTTCCCACCGTCTCCCACTGACGGTGGGATTTTTTATGCCCATTTTCCCTTGCCGCACCGTAGGGGCCGGGCATGCCCGGCCCTGCCGTGTAAGGCAAGCATCCGCCCCCGGCAACGGTAGGGGGCGGCGTCCTCGACGCCCCGGGGACGTTACCGTAACCACCGCATTGCACGGCGGTTCCACTGGACGTAGGGCGGGGTGCCCTCACCCCGCCGCAGATGGAGCAACGCCAAAACCCTGCATTACACAACGAACCGGGGTAGAGGATGTAGGAGCAAACATAGTTCGCCCGCGCCATGTACGGTAAACGGTCGTTTGCGGGAAGGTCGCGGGCGGCATATATGCTGCCCCTACACCGCAGAGATGTTTTCCATCGTGCAATTATGGCGCACGGGCCGGGCGCTGCGTTCCCTTATCTCGCACCTTTAAAAGCGCACACCCTTAAACTTCACTTCAAATTACACCCTTGCAAAATTCGTGCCGATGTGCTACAATCTCATAGCATACCGTTTTAGTGGGAAATCTTCCCGCCACCCCTGCATCACAAAAGGAGAGAACCGCCCCATGTCCGAACGCCTTGTAGGCATCCTTGTGGATTCCTTTGGTAAAATATTGCTGCCCGGCCTGACCGTCACCATCCCGCTGACTGTCATTTCCTTCACGCTGGCGCTGATCATTGCCATTGTGGTGGCGCTGGTGCAGTTTGCTCATGTGCCCGTCTTGCAGCAGATCGCCCGGTTTTACATCTGGGTCATGCGCGGCACGCCGGTGCTGGTGCAGCTGTTTGTCGTGTTCTACGGCCTGCCCGGCGTTGGCATCCTTATCGAGCCGTTCCCCGCCGCGGTGCTGGTCTTTTCCATCAATGAGGGCGCGTACTGCGCCGAGACCGTGCGTGCCGCGCTGGAAGCCGTGCCCCAGGGTCAGATGGAGGCCGGCCAGTGCGTCGGCATGAGCTATTTGCAGATCATCCGTCGTATCATCCTGCCGCAGGCCATGCGCACGGCGTTCCCCACGCTGGCCAGCTTTTTGATCGCCATGGTCAAGGATACCTCGCTGGCGGCCAACATCACCGTGACCGAAATGCTCATGACCACCCAGCGCATTGTGGCCCGCACCTATGAGCCGCTGGCGCTGTACATCGAGGTCGGCATCATCTACCTGCTGTTCTGCACTGTGCTGACCCGCCTGCAGGCCGTGGGCGAGAAGTACCTGAACAGCAAGGGCGCGCAAAGGAGTTAAGCTATGCTGGAAATCAGAAATTTGCGCAAGGCTTTCGGTGATTTACAGGTGCTGAAAGGCATTGATCTGGACGTGAACAAGGGCGATGTGGTCGCCATTCTGGGCGCAAGCGGCAGCGGAAAAACAACGATGCTGCGCTGCCTGAACTTTTTGGAAAAGGCCGACGACGGCACGATGACCTTTGACGGCCAGCGCGTGGAGTTGGCCCATATGACCCGTACCCAGGTCAACGCCCTGCGCCGACGCACCGGGTTCGTGTTCCAGAACTACAACCTGTTCGCCAACAAAACGGCCTTGCAGAACGTCACCGAGGGGCTGATCGTGGCGCGAAAAATGCCGCGCAGGCAGGCCGATGAGATCGCCCGCGCCGCGCTGGTCAGGGTGGGCATGGCCGACCGTGCCGACTACTACCCCAACCAGCTTTCCGGCGGGCAGCAGCAGCGCGTGGCGATTGCCCGCGCCATGGCCGTAGACCCGGAGATTATTTATTTTGACGAACCCACGTCGGCTCTTGACCCGGAGCTGACCGGCGAAGTGTTGGCTGTCATGCGCAGCCTGGCCGAGGAAGGCCGCACGATGCTGGTGGTGACCCACGAGATGGGCTTTGCCCGCCATGTGGCGAACCGCGTGGTGTTTATGGATGGGGGTGTGATTGTGGAGCAGAACACAGCCGAGGCGTTCTTCAACGACCCGCAGCAGCTCCGCACCCGGGAATTTTTGCAGACATACAGACAAAGGAGCCAATTATAATGAAGAACCTTGCCAAACTGACCGCCCTGACCCTGACCGCCGCGCTGGCTCTGACAGCCTGCGGCAGCACCGCCGACAGCGCCGCCCCCGCCGAGAGCACGGCGGACACCGCCGCGACCGAGGAGACCGGCGGCGACCTGTTGAGCCAGATCCAGGCCAACGGTACCATCACCGTTGCCATGGAGGGCACCTGGGCGCCCTGGACCTACCACGACGAGAACGACAACCTCGTCGGCTACGACGTTGAGGTCGCAACCAAGATCGCCGAGAAGCTGGGTGTGGAGCCGAAGTTCGTCGAGGGCGAGTGGGACGGCCTGCTGGCAGGTCTGGACGCGGGCCGTTATGATATCATGGTCAACGGCGTTGACATCACCCCCGAGCGCGCCGAGAAATACGATTTCTCGACCCCCTATGCCTACAACCGCACCGCCGTCATCACCCAGAAGGACAACGACAGCATCAAGACGCTGGAAGATTTGAACGGCAAGACCACCGCCAACACGATTTCCAGCACCTACGCCGAGCTGGCCGAGCAGTACGGCGCAACCGTGACCGGTGTGGACGACCTGAACCAGACCTTTGAGCTGCTGTTGAGCGGCCGCATTGATGCCACGCTGAACGCCGAGGTGACCTACTATGATTACATGAAGGAGCACCCCGACGCGAACGCGAAGATCGCCGTGCTGACTGCGGACGCGAACGAGGTTGCCATCCCGATGCGCAAGGGCGACGAGACCGCCACCCTGCGCGCTGCCATCGACACCGCCATTGAGGAAATGCGCGCCGACGGTACGCTGAAGGAATTGAGCGAGAAGTACTTCGGGACGGATATCTCCACGAATGAGTAAATGAAGCATCCCCCGCCGCGTTGAAACGGCGGGGGAATTTTTGTGTGGGGGAGCTGGATGGGAAAACGGGAAATTGCCGGAAGACTGCGGACCGGGTATGCCCGGCCCGCGCTGCGTACCCGCAGTGGCATTTTGCACAAAGGGATGCGACCTTGTCTTGTGCGCTTTGCACTACGCTTTTTGTAATCTTTTTGTTACAATTACAGATTGTGCGCCCAAAACGACAGCTTATGCAAATTTTGTGCCGCAAAGCCCCTTTTCTGCTACAATAAGGTCAGAACAAAGGCAGGGGCCAAAAGCCCCGCCTTAGAAGGAGAAAAGGAATATGACAAAACAACCCAAAGTTCGCAAGCCGCATCCCGTACTGCACGGGATCGGGCTGGTACTGTCCGTGATCTTGCTGGTCGCGGTCCTGATCGGTACCTACGTGCTGTCCACGATGGCCACCATCATTGACAGCTTCATCGGCGCACCCAGCGGCCACTACACGCACGCCGAGATCGCCGACACCAAGGTCAAGGCCGAGGCCCTGTCCGCAGACGTCGAAGCCGAGGGCACCGTCCTGGTCCAGAACAACGACAACACCCTGCCGCTGTCCGCCGATACCAAGAAGGTCAATGTCTTTGGCTGGGCCTCCACTGCCTGGCTGGGCGGCGGTTCCGGTTCCGGCGGCGTGTCCACCGTCAACACCGACCTGCTGGCCGCCCTGACTGCCTACGGTGTTGAGTACAACACCGAGTTGACCGACATGTACAAGGACTTCCAGGATGGCCGCGAGTACACCCGCACGCTGAGCGCCTGGCCCGAGCAGTCCGGCCGCCTGTATGAGCCGGATATCAACAACCGGACCTATTACACGCAGTCGATGCTCGACAATGCTAAGAACTACTCCGACACGGCCATTGTCGTCATCGGCCGTCTGGCAGGCGAGAGCAACGACGCCACCAAGCAGCAGTACAAGCGCACCGAGAAGGGCGGCGACATTGTTATCGACGACACCCGCACGATGCTGGAACTGACCACCGAGGAAGAAAACCTGCTGAACTATGTCGGCGCGAACTATGCCCACGTCGTTGTGCTCATCAACTCTACCAACGTTATGGAGCTGGGCCAGATCGAGACGATCCCTGGCATTGATTCCTGCCTGATTGTCGGTCTTTCCGGCTCCGAGGGGGCAACCGCCGTGCCCGAAGTCCTGTGGGGCGACAAAGAACCCAGCGGCCGTACCGCTGACACCTGGGCCTACGACCTGACCACCGCTGCCAGCTACGCGAACGCCGGCCTTGAGGGCGTGGGCAAGTACAGCAACGCCGACGGCCTGTACCCGGCTGACGGCACCACCACAGGCAACCTGGACACTCCTTACGCCTACGAGCAGGTCTCCTACGTCGACTATGCCGAGGGCATTTACATCGGCTACAAGTGGTACGAGACCGCCGACGCCGAGGGCTACTGGGATGCCGAGAGCAATGAGCACGGCACCGGCTATGATGCCGTTGTACAGTACCCCTTTGGCTACGGCCTGAGCTATACCAGCTTTGACTGGGAGGTCACCGATGCCTCCGCCAACGGCAGCACGCTGACCAAGGACGGCAATGTGACCGTGAAAGTCACCGTCACCAACACCGGCGAACGCGCGGGCAAGGACGTTGTGGAACTCTACTACACTGCGCCCTACATCGCAGGCGAAATCGAAAAATCCAGTGTCGAACTGGGAGCTTTCGCCAAGACGAAGGAATTGCAGCCCGGTGAGAGCGAGGAAGTCACGCTGACTGTCCCTGTCTCTGACATGGCCAGCTATGACGCCTACGACGCCAACCACAACAACTTTACCGGTTATGAGCTGGACGCCGGTGACTACATCTTTACCGTACGCCACAACGCCCATGACGTGGACGCCGCCGCCAACGCCACCATCACTTGCAACCTGCCCTCCGGCATTCAGTATGCCGAGGATACCGTCACCGGCAACGTCGTTTCCAACAAGTTCACTGGCAGCGATGCTATCGACGGCGTGAGCCTGGATGGCAGCGACTCTGAGCAGAACATCACCTACATGACCCGTGCTGACTTTGCGGACACCTTCCCCAAGGCCAACACCCCGACCCGCGCCATGACCGACAACGTCAAGGTGCTGAACCTCTATACTGCTGATGATGCCAACGGCTACATCAACGACGCCGATGAGACTATCACCACCGGCGCAAAGAACGACATGAAAATTGAGGACAACGGTAAGGTCACCGAGCTTGGCTTGCAGCTTGGTTCCGACTTCAACGACCCCCAGTGGGACGCTCTGCTGGACGAACTGACCATTGACGAGATGGAAAACCTGTACATCAACGCTTACGGCGGTCTGGCCGAGCTGAAGAGTGTCGGCAAGCAAAAAAGCAAAGACGCTGACGGCCCTGCCCAGATCGGCGGCTTCACCGGCATGGGTGCTGGCACCGGTTTCCCCAGCTCCAGCACGCTGGCCCAGACCTGGAATGCAGACCTTGCCCAGGAGGAAGGCCGCACCATCGGCACCCAGGCACTCCAGAACGGTTACACCGGCTGGTATGCCCCTGCCACCAACATGCACCGCAGCCCCTTCAATGGACGTAACTACGAGTATTATTCTGAGGACAGCCTGCTGTCCGGCATCATCTGCGGCAACACTGTGACCGGCGCAAACCAGGCAGGCGTTTACACCTACGTCAAGCACTTCATCTGCAACGATGGCGAGAGCGGCATCTACCGTGACTCTGTCTACACCTGGATGACCGAGCAGGCTCTGCGCGAGACCTACCTGCGCCCCTTCCAGATGCTGGTCGAGGATTATGACGCGGTCGGCCTCATGAGCAGCTACAACCGTATCGGCGCTGTCTGGGCAGGCGGCAGCGAGGCGCTGCTGACCGGCATCCTGCGCGATGAGTGGGGCTTTGACGGCGCGGTCATCACTGACTACTGCGACCACCACAGCTACATGAACGGCGACCAGGCCCTGCGCGCAGGCGGCAGCCTGTGGATGGCTGGCTTCACCGGCGGCGAGATGGCCTATGAGACCGGCTCCAACAGCTATATGCAGGCTTTGCGCCGCGCCACCAAGGAGACGCTGTATATGTACCTGCATGTCCGTGTGACCAACCAGGCTTATGCTGACAGCATCGGCGATACCAGCGTTGTTCGCCACAACTTCACGGCTTCTGTGTTCGGCTGGCGTCACCTTGTCGCCCTGATCGACATTGTGGCTGTTCTGCTCTTCGCACTGGCTGTCCGCGGCGTCGTCATTGACGTCAAGCTGCGCAAGGCGGCCAAGGCTGAAAAGAAAAACTAACCCCATGTGGGCAATGCGGGCACACCTGCGTGTGCGCCCACACTGTTATGTGTAAGGAGTGACTACCCCATGAAACACACAGATAGTATAACCAAACTAAACCTTGAACAAAAATGCGCTCTGCTGTCCGGTGATACCGTGTTCACGACGCGGGGCTGCAAAAACGCGGGCGTGCCGTCCATCACCCTGTCCGACGGCCCCAACGGCGTGCGCAAGCAGGCCGGGGCGGCGGATCACCTGGGGCTGAATCCCAGCGTGCCGGCCACCTGCTTCCCTACAGCCGCCACCGTGGCGTGCAGCTGGGATCCGGCGCTGGGCGAGGAAATCGGCCGGGCCATGGGCGAGGAGGCCGCCGCGCAGGAGGTTGCCGTTCTGCTGGGGCCGGGCCTGAACACCAAGCGCAGTCCCCTCTGCGGCCGCAACTTTGAGTATTTCTCCGAGGATCCCTATCTCTCCGGCAAGATGGCCGCCGCCTACGTGCGCGGCATCCAGTCGGAAGGCATCTCCGCCTGCCCCAAGCACTTCGCCGTCAACAGCCAGGAGCTGCGCCGCATGGCATCGGACTCGGTGGTGGACGAGCGGACGCTGAGGGAGCTGTACCTGACCGGGTTTGAGATCGTCGTCAAAGAGGCGCACCCCAAGGCCCTCATGTCCAGCTACAATCTCATCAACGGCATCTACGCCAACGAGAACGCCCACCTTTTGCAGGATATCCTGCGCGAGGAGTGGGGCTTTGACGGCGCGGTCGTGACCGACTGGGGCGGCAGTAATGACCATGCGCTGGGCGTGAAAAACGGCTCGACGCTGGAAATGCCCGCCCCCGGCGGGGACGCCGTGCGGGAGCTGCTGGCCGCCGTACGGTCCGGCAAAATTACCGAGGCCGATGTGGACGACCGCCTGGATGAGCTGCTGACGCTGGTGCTGGACACCCACGCCGCCGTAGAACGCCACAGCCGCAGTTTTGACGCCGACGCCCACCATGCGCTGGCCCGCCGCGCGGCAGGGGAGAGTGTTGTGCTGCTGAAAAACGACGATGCCCTGCTGCCGCTGGCCGAGGGCACGCGTGTGGCGGTCATCGGCGACTTTGCCGAGACGCCGCGCTACCAGGGTGCAGGGTCCAGCGCCGTCAACTCCATCAAAGTGGACACCTTCTTGGATTGTCTGAGCGACAGCGGTCTGCACAGTGTGGGCTTTGCCCCAGGTTTTGACCGCCAGGGAAAACCCGATGCCGCCAAGCAGGCCGAGGCCGTCGCCCTGGCCGCAAAAGCGGACGCCGTGCTGCTCTGCCTGGGACTGGACGAGATCAAGGAGAGCGAGGGCCTGGACCGCGCCGATATGAAGCTGGCCGACAACCAGATCGAGCTTTTGCAGGCTGTGCGCGAAGCCAACCCCAACACGGTGGTCATTGTGAACGCCGGTGCCTCGCTGGAAACGCCGTGGCTGGCCCACTGCAAAGCGCTGGTTTACGGCGCACTGGGCGGCCAGGCGGGCGCGGGCGCGATGGTGGACGTGCTGACCGGCAAAATCAACCCCGGCGGCAAGCTGGCCGAGACTTGGGCCAACGCCTACGCCGACACCCCCGCCCGCGACCACTTTGCAGGCCCTGGCCGCACCGTGCAGTACCGCGAGGGACTGTACGTCGGCTACCGCTATTACCAAACCACCGGGGTGCCGGTGGCGTTCCCCTTCGGCCATGGGTTGAGCTATACGCAGTTTGCGTACAGTGACCTGCATGCCGACGCCCACAGCGCGGCCTTGACCGTGACCAACACCGGTGACCGCGCCGGGGCAGAGATTGTGCAGCTGTACGTGGCCAAGCCGAATGCTGAAATTTTCCGCCCTGCACAGGAGCTGAAAGCCTTTGCCAAGGTGCAGTTGGCGGCGGGGGAGAGCAAGACCGTGACCCTGACGCTGGACGACAAGGCGTTCCGCTACTGGAACACCCGCACCGACAGCTGGGAGGTGGAGGGCGGCACGTATGAGCTTCGCGTAGGGGCAAGCTCTGCGGACACCCGCCTGACCGCTGCGGTCGAGGTCATCGGCACCGACGCGCTGAACCCCTATGCCGGGAAGGCGCTGCCGCACTACCAGAGCGGCAAGGTGCAAACCGTACCCGACGCCGAGTGGGAGACTCTGCTGGGCCGCCCCATCCCTGACGACCGGGTCAAAATTGACCGCAACATGACGCTGGGTGAGCTGAACCATGGACGCAGCCCCCTGGGCTGGCTGGTCTGGGCGGTGCTGACCGCGCTGCTGAACGCCAGTTACAAAAAAGGCAAGCCGGATTTGAATGTGCTGTTCCAGTACAATATGCCGCTGCGCGCGCTGGCCAAAATGACCAATGGTGCCATCAGCATGGGCATGGTGGACGGTATCGTGATGGAAGTGCAGGGCTTTTGGGTTATCGGCCTGGTGCGAGTGATTTTTGAGGCCGTCAAGAACGTGATTTTGAACGCGCAGCTGGAAAACCGTCTGCGCAACAGCTGACAGGAGATGCAGCCATGCAATTTTGGAATACCTTTGCGGCTAAGCACCCCGCCGCTGCCAAGTGGGTGCGTGAGGGCGGCTTGTTCGTCATCGTGTCAAACTTAATTACGGTGTTCAAATACTTGCTTTTGCAATTTCTGCCCGCTGCATTCAGCAGCCTGCCGGTCGTGGATTTCGGCTGGCCGGGCATCCCGGTAACGCTCTTTGGCGAGACGTTCCAGTGGAACATCTTAGGGTATGATGCCGCCCACGGCGGTCTGCCCTACTTCTGCGCCTACATGATCGCGATGGTGATTGGCGAGTGCATCAACTTCCCAATCCAGCGCAATTTTGTGTTCCGCAGCAAGGGCAGCCTGGGCAAGCAAATTGTCTGGTATGTGGCGGCGTTCTGCATCATCACCTGCATCGTCAACTCCATCAACTGTGTTTGGGTGGCGGTGGCTGGCCTGCTGGTGCCGGACTTCATCTACAACATCGGCACGACGGTTTTGAACGGCGGCGTGTCCATGGTGATTTTCTTCTTCGTCAATAAGGTGATTTTCCCCGAAGGGGAGAAATAAGAAAAAGGCGCGTGTGCGAAAACTTCTCGCACACGCGCCTTTTCTTGGCTTCCCCCAAGGGGAAAGGCTTTTATTCTACTGCCTCCACCTCTTTGATCATCATCTCGTTCCCTTGCACCAGATGCGTATGTTCGCTCCGGCAGCGGGGGCAGATTCGGCCATACTGCACGGTGGGGTACTGCTGCCCGCAGTCCTCGCAGAGAGTCACGGCGGGGATGGCCTCCACCGCCAGCACCGCGCCGGGTAAAATCTCAGACTTCGCGGCGGCCCACTTCCAACAATCCTGCAGGTAGCTCTCCACCACGCCGGAGACTTCGCCCAGCTGCAATGTCACCCGTCGGATGCGGGATACATCGTTTTGCTTTGCCACATCCTCCACCGTGCGGATGATGTGGAACACAATGCCCAGCTCGTGCATTTACTTCTCCTTTTTGGAGAAACGAATCTTGATTTCCCGCTTCGCCATGTAGGGCAGAATGGCCTTGAACTTGTCCTCGCTCTTGACCATCTTGCTGCACTCGGGCAGGTCGCGGTGCAGATGGATAGCGTCAAACTCGCACTTGGTCGTGCAGACGCCGCAGCCGATGCACTTGTTCGGGTCGACGACGCTGGCGCCGCAGCCCAGACAGCGGGCTGTCTCGATTTTGACCTGATCCTCTGTCAGCGTCAGGTGCGCATCCCGGAAGGAACGGTGGGTGTCGATGCTCTCGTCCAGCGCGGCGGTCTGGCGCGGGGCATGGTCGTACTCACCAAGCGACAGATTGTTCTTGTCCAGCTCGTGGAAATCCCGGCGGTTGCGGCCGATCGTCATGCTGGTGTTGGGCTGCACATAGCGGTGGATGGAGATTGCCCCCTGTTTGCCTGCCGCAATCGCGTCGATGGCAAAGCGCGGGCCGGTATAGACGTCGCCGCCCACAAACACGTCGGGCTGCGCGGTCTGGTAGGTCAGCGCGTCGGCCACGGCACCCTGGCCACGGCCCAGCTCTACGGCCTCGCCGTTCAGCAGGTCGCCCCACTCGATGCATTGGCCGATGCTGAGCACAACGTTCTCGCAAGGCAGGGTGATGGTGTCGTTCTCGTCGTAGGTGGGTGCAAAGCGGCCCTCGGCATTGTAGAGACCGGTGCACTTTTTCAGCACCACGGCGGTGACATGGCCGTTTTCGGCGATAAACTCCTTCGGGCCGTAGCCGCAGGTGATTTTGGTGCCTTCCTCCTCGGCCTCGGCGATTTCCTCCACCGAGGCGGGCATCTTCTCCCGCGGCTCCAGGCAGACCATTGTCACATCGTCGGACCCGCAGCGTAAGGCGACCCGCGCCGCGTCGATGGCGACATTGCCGCCGCCGATGACAACGGTCTTGCCCTGCATCTTATGGCTTTCGTCGCCGCCCACGGTGCGCAGCAGGTGTACGGCAGTCTCAATACCTGCGGCATCCTCGCCGGGCACGCCCGCCTTGCGGCCGCCCTGGCAGCCAATGGCAATGTAGAACGCCTTGTAGCCCTGCTCGCGCAGCTGGGCCAGCGTCACATCCCTGCCCACGTCCACGCCGCAGTGGATGTCCACGCCCAGCTCCCGCAGTACGTCAATCTCGGCGTCAATGACGTCTTTCTCGAGCTTGAAGGAGGGGATACCGTACCGCAGCATACCGCCGGGACGCTCGTTTTTCTCAAACACGGTGGGCTTGTAGCCCTGGGTCGCCAGGAAGTAGGCGCAGCTCAGGCCCGCCGGGCCGCCGCCGATGATGGCAATTTTCTGCGGCCACGGCCCTTGCAGCGACGGCTGGACGACGTCGGGCACATAGCGGTGCTCGGCGTGCAGGTCCTGCTGGGCGATGAACTTCTTCACGGCGTCGATGGCAACAGCCTGGTCCACGGTGCCGCGGGTGCAGGCATCCTCGCACCGGCGGTTGCAGATGCGGCCGCAGACGGCGGGGAAGGGGTTCTCTTTTTTGATCAGCGCCAGCGCGTCGCGGTAGCGGCCCTGGGCGGCCATTTTCAGGTAGCCCTGCACGGCAATGTGGGCAGGACAGGCCGTCTTGCAGGGGGCCGTGCCGGTGTCATAGCAGTTGATACGGTTCTTGTCGCGGTAGTCGATGGCCCACTTCTCGGGGCCCCACTTTACGGCGTCGGGCAGTTCCTGGCGCGGGTAGACGACGCGCCCTTCCTTGGTGCAGAGTTTTTGGCCCAGCTTGACCGCACCGGCGGGGCAGTACTCCACACAGCGGCCGCAGGCTACGCAGTTTTCCGGCGCGACTTTGGCAACGTAGGCCGAGCGGCTCATGTTGGGCGTGTTGAACAGCTGGCTGGTGCGCAAAGCGTTACAGACGTTGACGTTGCAGTTGCAGATGGCGAAAATCTTGTTCTCGCCGTCGATGTTCGTGATCTGGTGTACAAAGCCGTTGTCCTCGGCCTTTTGCAAAATCTGCATGACCTCGTCGTAGGTGACGTAGTGGCCTTTGTTCGTCTCCACAAGGTAGTCGGCCATGTCGCCGACGCCGATGCACCAGTCGTCGGGGTCGTCGCCGCAGCCCTCGCCCATGGCGGCGCGGGACATACGGCAGCTGCACGGCCCGGCGGCATACTTGCCGTCATACTTTTTCAGCCAGTGGGAGATATGCTCCACGTCTACGGACTGGTTTTCGGTCTCGATGGCCTTTTCCACCGGGATGACGTGCATACCGATCCCCGCGCCGCCCGGCGGCACCATGGCGGTGATGTGTTCCAGCGGCAAAAAGGTCATCCGCTCGAAGAAGGCCGTGACCTCGGGGTGGTCGGCGATCTGCTGTTTGTTCATATTGAAAAATTCCGCACTGCCGGGTACGAACATCGGCAGGATGTACTGCTTCTCCCGGCGGGGATTTTCCCAGTTGTATTCCAGTAATCCGACCACAGCCATCTGCTGCAGCAGCGGTTCCAGCTCGTCGGCAGGCTTGCCGGTAGCCTTGACCAGCTCAGGCAGGGTCATAGGCTTGCGGACCTTCATTTTCAATGCAACCTCGGCCATCTCGTCGGTCACGATGGACGCAAGGCCCCAGTATTCGGGGTCGTCCTGGGTCAGCGTGCCCTTTTTGGCAGGGATGCGGTCAGTGATCATCTGGCCCAGCTTGGCGATATTTTCCCGGAACGGCTGGTCCTTCGGGATCTGGAAGGGCAGCTTGCTCTCGTCCAGCGGGAACGCAGTGGGTTTGCTCATGGTGTGCTCCTTTTTATGTTGTTGCTCCGTTTGTGCTCCAAAGCCTTCCCCCCGAGGGGGAAGGCGGCCCCGCAGGGCCGGATGTGCCGCGACTGTCCGGTAAATGGTGGCAATGGCAAACTTGCCCCTCATCAGTCCGCTTCGCGGACAGCTTCCCCCGAGGGGGAAGCCTTTACCTCTGCCACTCCCTGACCTGCTCTTTCAACCAGTCTGCCCATTCGTCGATGCCTTCCCCGGTCTTGGCACAGATGGGGATGACCTTCGCCTTCGGGTTGCGCATGGCGACGTACTCTCGGCATTTGTCCAGGTCAAAATCAAAGTACGGCATCACGTCGATTTTGTTCACAAGCACGATATCGCATACCTGGAACATCAGCGGGTATTTCAGCGGCTTATCGTGGCCCTCGGGCACCGACAAAATCATGGCGTTCTTCACTGCGCCGGTGTCAAACTCGGCAGGGCAGACCAGGTTGCCGACGTTTTCGAGAATCGCCAAATCGATGTCCCCGGTGCCCAGACCTTCCAACCCCTGCCGGGTCATTTCGGCGTCAAGGTGGCACATACCGCCGGTATGCAGCTGGATAGACTTTGCCCCGGTCCCGGCGATGGCGCGGGCATCCACATCGGAGTCAATGTCCGCTTCCATCACACCGATGCGCAGCTCATCTTTGAGGGCTGCAATGGTTCTGCGCAGCGTCGTGGTTTTGCCGGACCCCGGTGCGCTCATCAGGTTGAGCAGAAACACCTTCTTCGCTTTCAGGTCAGCCCGCAGCGCGGCGGCCTGCTCGTCGTTGGAAGCAAAGATGCTCTGCTTCACTTCCAGAATTTTTATGTTGTCCATGGGATGCTCCTTATAAAGTGGTATTATTTATATTTTAACATTGTGTATAAAAATCCGCAATCGACGAATCCGCCAAAAAAGAAAGGGCGGGGTGGGTGATTTGACGAAAAAAACGAGGCGTTGCACCCGCTCCCTCCCCGTGCTATAATACAAACAAAAACAAGCAAAGGAGACACCCCATGAAATTCTCAGAAATGCCCTATGCCCGCCCGGATCTGGATGCGGTCAAGCAACAGTTCGCCGACCTGCGCACCCGGCTGGAAAACGCAAAATCCTACGCCGAGGCCCGCGAAATCTTCCTAGAAGAGGAAACGCTCAACAAACACGTTGACACCGCCGCCCAGCTGGCCAGCGTGCGCAACAGCATTGACACCCGCGACAAATTCTACGACGAGGAGATGAACTTCTGGAACGAGGCCATCCCCCAGCTGCAGGAGTGCCAGAACGCCTGGAGCCAGGCTATGCTGGCGTCGCCTTTCCGCAAGGAGTTCGAGGCCGAGTACGGCAGCCTGATGTTCGTCAACGCCGAGATCGCCGACAAGGCGTTCTCGCCCGCCATCCTGGACGAGATGGCCCAGGAAAACAAGCTGACCACCGAGTACGGCAAACTCATCGCGTCGGCGCAGATCCCCTTTGAGGGCGGCGTCTATACCTTGAGCCAGCTCTCGCCCTTCAAGAACGACCCCGACGATGCCCGCCGCCTGGCCGCCTGGAAGGCCGAGGGCGCGTGGTACAAGGAGCATGAGGCCGAGTTTGACGGCATCTATGACAAGCTCGTCCACCTGCGTGACACGATGGGCAAAAAGCTTGGCTATGAGGGTTACACCACCCTGGGCTACTACCGCATGGGCCGCAACTGCTACACGAAGGCTGACGTAGAAAAGTTCCGCGCCGCCGTGGTCAAGTATATTGTGCCGCTGGCCGACAGCATCTACCGTGAGCAGGCCAGGCGTCTGGGCAAGCAGTACCCGATGAACGCCGCCGACAACGCCTTGATGTTCCGCAGCGGCAACCCGCGCCCGGCGGGCGACGCCGACGCCATCCTCAAGCAGGGCAAGAAGTTCTATGAGGAACTTTCCCCCGAGAGCGGTGTGTTCTTCAACAAAATGCTGGATGACGAGCTGCTGGATGTGCTGTCCACCCCCGGCAAGGCGGGCGGCGGCTACTGCACCAGCCTGGGCGATTACGAAATGCCGTTCATTTTTGCCAACTTCAACGGCACGCAGCATGACGTCGAGGTCGTGACCCACGAGGCAGGCCACGCCTTTGCTGCCTACATGAACCGCGACCGCATCCCGTACTCCTACGTCTGGCCCAGTATGGAGGCCTGCGAGGTCCACTCCATGTCGATGGAGTTCTTCGCCTGGCCCTGGGCCGAGGGCTTCTTCGGTGCGGACGCCCGCAAGTTCCGGTACAGCCATCTGGCGGGCGCGCTGACCTTCATCCCTTACGGCACAATGGTCGACCATTTCCAACATATCGTTTATGAGCACCCAGAGCTGACCCCGGCCCAGCGCCACGAGGAGTGGAAGAAGCTGGCCGCCATCTACCAGCCCTGGATGCGCCTGGACGGCGAAATTCCCTTCTACGGCGCGGGCGAGTACTGGCAGCGCCAGATGCATATTTACCAAAGCCCCTTCTACTACATTGACTACTGCCTGGCGCAGACCGTCAGCCTGCAATTCTGGGCGATGCTGCAAAAGGATCGCGCCGACGCCTGGGCACACTACATGGCCTACACCAAGCAGGGCGGCAGCCGCACCTTTACCGAGCTTTTGAAGAACGCGGGTCTGACCACCCCCTTTGAGGAAAGCTGCCTGCGCAGTGTCAGCGAGACAGCCAAACAGTGGCTGGACAACTATGACCTGGCAGGTATCGTGTGATGGCCGACCGCGAGAAAAAGAAGAAGCGCGCCTATCTCGATGACTTTGAAAAAGACCTGAACGGCAACTACCGGTACCGCGGGGCACACTACCGCTATGCAGGTGAGATCCCGCGCGGCAAGGCGCTGGCCCGGCTGTGGGCTTTATGCGGCGGCGGTGCGGCGCTGACCGTGGCGGCGGGCGTTTTGCCCGGGGCCACGGCCCGCGCACCGCTCTACCTGGAGCTGCCCTACATGGCAGCGCTGGTACTGGCGTTGTACGCCGTGGTGGTACTGGTGCGCGCAACGCGCGGCGGCGACCCGATGCGGGCTTACATCCACGAGCAGACTGTGCAAAAATTGCCCTTTTTGTGTGTGGCCTCTGCCGTCTTGTGCGGCGTGGCTGCTGCGGGGCAGGGGGTGGCATTGTTTGCAGATGGAGGACAAATGCTTGGCACACACGGTGTTTTTATACTTTTTGAAATCGCCGCCTGTGCCGCATTTGCCGCCGCGGCGGGGATGGTCAAAAAGATGTCGTGGAATAGAGAAGAATAATTATACATTACATAAGGGCGTGCCCTGCCGGGAGGCGGGGCACGTTTTTTGCGCGCAGAGGAAAGGCTTCCCCCCCTCGGGGAAAGCTGCCCGCGGAGCGGACTGATGAGGGACGGCCTTGCCGTGATTGCCCTTTTACGGCGCAGCATCGGCAAACGCACCCCTCATCCGACCTCGCTTCGCCCGGCCACCTTCCCCCAAGGGGGAAGGCTCAAATCAACCCTTCCAAAATTCCTATCCAAATTTCGTCAAAAGGTACAAAAGTGTGATTTTCGGTTGACTTTTTTGCGATTTTACGGTATGCTAAAAACTAAGCCATTATCGACAAGTGTGCGCTGTAAAGAAACAACAGCGTTCAGAAAGGGGTACCCCTTTCTCGTATTACGCTCTTGGGGAGCGTAATAATGATTTGTAGGTGAGGGCAAAATATAGGAGGTTTTACACATGAAAAACACCAAGCAAGTCATTGCACTGGCATCTGCTGCCGCACTCAGCGTCAGCGTGCTGGCTGGCTGCGGCGGTGCTGCGTCCGACGCGACCAGCGAGAGCACCAGTACTGCTACTGCCGAAGCATCCAACACGGCCGCTTCTGATGGCACCCTCGTTCTGGCAGAGACCGGCTTTGAGGGCAAGTTCAGCCCCTTCTTTGCTTCCTCTGCTTCCGACCAGGATGTCATTGACCTGACCCAGCTGGGCCTGCTGGGCGCCGACCGTAAGGGCGAGATGATCCTGAACGGCATCGAGGGCGAGACCCGCGAGTACAACGGCACCGACTACACCTACTACGGCACCTCTGACTGCGTTGTCACCGAGAATGACGACGGCACCGTCACCTATGATATCAAGCTGCGCGACGACCTGAAGTTCTCTGACGGCGAGCCTGTCACCATCGACGACGTCATCTTCTCGATGTATGTTTTCCTCGATCCTACGTATGACGGCTCTGTCACCATGTACTCCACCCCCATCGTTGGTCTGGAGGAGTACCGCAATTCTATGTCCACCCTGTCCAAGCTGATCGCTGAGGCCGGCGAGGACAACACCGACTACACCAACTTCACCGAAGAGCAGCAGAAGGCTTTCTGGGATGCTGTCAACGACGGCGGCGTGAAGTTTGCCCAGGAGATCGTTGACACTATGCTGGAAAACGGCGCTACCGACGTTGCCTCCGCTGCTGCCGGCTGGGGCTTCGATGGTCTGGCTGCCGATGCCACCGCCAAGGATTTCTTCCTGGCTATCGGCGAGCAGTACGACTGGAGCTTCTCCGCTATGGAGGCCGAGTCCGCCGGTTCTGCCCTGTCTGACCTGATCCCCGAGGATGTCTACGCATACTCCACCACCGGTGTCAATGTCGGCAATGCAGTTGCCAACGTTGCCGGTATCGTCAAGACCGGTGATTACAGCATGACGCTGACCACCAGCGAGCTGTCCACCACCATGATCTACCAGCTGCAGATGCCCATTGCCCCCCTGCACTACTACGGCGATGAGAGCCTGTACGACTACGACAACAACTCCTTTGGCTTTGTCAAGGGTGATCTGAGCGGCGTCCGCTCCAAGACCAGCGCTCCTCTGGGCGGCGGTATGTTCACCTTCTCCAAGTACAGCGACGGCGTTGTCTACCTGGATGCCAACCCCGACTACTTCAACGGCGCACCGAAGGTTGCCCACGTCAACATGAAGGAGACCCAGGAGGCCGATAAGATCACCGGCGTTCAGGCCGGCACCATCGACATCTCCGATCCTTCCTACTCTCTGGAGGTTGCTGACCAGATCGCCGACATCAACGGCGTCGAGGGTGAGGACGGCCCCGTCATCACCACCCGCCTGAAGGATTACCGCGGCTACGGCTACATCGCCCTGAGCGCCAAGAACGTCAACGTCGGCGGCGACCCTGCCTCCGAGGCTTCCAAGGACCTGCGCAAGGCCATCATGACCGTCATCGCTGCTTACCGCGATGAGGGCATCGACTCCTACTACGGCGATACCGCCACCGTTATCAACTACCCCGTTTCCAACACCTCCTGGGCTGCCCCCTCCGTCACCGACGACGGCTACCAGATCGCCTACTCCACCGACGTGGACGGCAACGAGATCTACACCTCCGACATGAAGAGCGAGGACAAGTACGCCGCCGCTCTGCAGGCTGCCCTGGGCTACTTCGAGGCTGCCGGTTACACCGTCGAGAACGGCCAGATCACGGCCGCTCCCGCCGGTGCCAAGATGGAGTATCAGGTCAACATCGGTGCTTCCGGCAATGGTGACCACCCCTCCTTCCAGACCCTGACCAACGCTGCTGCCGCCCTCAAGACCATCGGCTTCACCCTGACTGTCAACGATATGGCCAACGCTTCTGACCTGTTCGCTTCCTACCAGTCCGGCGCTGCCGAGGGTTGGGTCGCTGCCTGGCAGTCCACCAATGACCCCGATATGTTCCAGCTGTACCACAGCCAGGGCGCTACCAACTACTACACCATCAACGATGCCGACCTGGATGAGCTGATCATGGCTGCCCGCCAGACCACCGACCAGGAGGCCCGCAAGGCCATGTACAAAGAGGCCATGGAGATCATCCTGGATTGGGGTGTCGAGCTGCCCGTCTACCAGCGCAGCGAGGCTACCATCTTCTCCACCGAGCGTGTCAACATCGACACCATCGCGAAGGATCAGACCCCGTACTGGACCTACAAGTCTGAGCTGAACAACCTCGAGCTGAACTAAGTTCAACTTACCGTTGTGAAAGCAGGTGACCGCCCGCCAAGGGCGGTTGCTTGCTGTCAAGGCATGGGCGGACCAATGCCCGCCCGCGGGGCGTCGAGGACGCCGCCCCCCTACAACTGCTAATATGGTCGTCCCACTCCCACGCAGGGCGTCGTCCCTGCGTGGGATGGGGATGCCCACATTACGGCATTTCCCTGCAAAATAAACGCGGTCTAACCGTGCAAGGAAGGAACGAAAACTCTTGCGAAATTACATCATCAAGCGTATCGCGCAGTCGGTATTGATCCTGTTCTGTGTCATGTTCATTATCTACGCGCTGATCCGCAGCCTGCCCAGCTCCTTTGCCGAGACGATGGCAATGCAGCTGGCCCAGGCCCCCGGTGCCAAACCCTATGAGGAATGGCTTGCCCAGCTCAATGCGGCCTACGGCCTTGACCTGGACATTATCCCCGGCTTTTTCACCTGGCTGAGCAAGGCCATCGTCGGCAACTTCGGCGACAGCTGGAAGTGGAACGTGCCCGCTACCCAGAAGTTTACCGAGGTCATCGGCCTGTCTGTCATCATGGGCGGCATCTCCTTTGTGCTGTCCATCGTGATCGCCGTGCCCCTCGGCGTGCTGGCTGCCACCAAGCAGTACAGCCGCACGGACTACGTCATCACGGCTGCGGCGCTGGTCGGTATTTCGCTGCCCACCTTCTTCTTTGCTACGCTGCTCAAGCTGCTGTTCTCGGTCAAGCTCGGCTGGTTCGATCTGTACGGCCTCGTCGGCCGTGACTATGCCCAGCTGGACGCCTGGGGGCAGTTCTGCGATAAGGCCAACCATCTGGTGCTGCCCATCGCAACGCTGGTCATCGTCTCCATCGGCGGCTATATGCGCTACACCCGCACGAATATGCTGGAAGTGCTGAACGCGGACTACATCCGCACCGCCCGCGCCAAGGGCCTGTCGGAGCATACGGTCATCTACAAGCACGCCTTCCGCAACACGCTGATTCCCCTTGTCACCATCATCGGCGGCAGCCTGCCCGGCCTGTTCAGCGGTGCCCTTATCACCGAGACGCTGTTCTCCATCCCCGGCATCGGCTATATTTCCTACCAGTCCATGGTCGCAGGCGACATCCCCTTCACGATGTTCTACCTGTCCTTCATGGCGGTGCTGACGCTGGCCAGCAACCTGCTGACCGATATTCTGTACGGCGTGGTTGACCCGCGCGTGCGCATTTCTTAAAGAAAGGAGACTGCACACCCATGAGCGAAAACACGCAGAACCAGAACCCGAAGCAGGAGCAGTACTCCCTGAACGATGACCGCCGCGTCAAGGTTTTGTCTCCCGGCGCACTGGTCGCCAAGCGGTTCTTCCGCAACCGTCTGGCCGTCGTCGGTCTGTCCATCCTGATTGCAATGTTCCTGTTCTCCTTCGTCGGCGGCCTTGTCAGCCCCTACGGCCAGGACGAGCAGTTCTTCACCTACACCCAGATGTCCAAGGAGTTCGTCGGCGTCACCCGCAACGACACGATGCGTTTTGTCGTGGCCGACGGCCAGAACTTCGGTTCCATCGCCCAGAGCAAGGCCCTCGAAGCCGTGAAGAAGGGCAGCACCGAGTTCAACTATAAGGATACTGACTACACCGTCGATATCCAGAGCGACGACTTCTATGTCGTCTACCAGGGCAGCGACGTCATGGGCTATGCCAGCCGCGACCTTGTCAACGAGGCCGACGGTGCGCCGAAGTTCAGCTTTGACGTCAAGCTGGCCGCCCTGACCGCCATGACGGCAGGGGAGAGCGACTTCACCGCCGACGGCGTGGACTACACGCTGAACAAGGACGGCGAGATCGCCGCCAATGGCGAGCAGCTGGGTTATGTCAGCCGCTTTGTCGTCTCCGCCGCCGATTCCAGCGTCGTCGTTACCCGCGACTTCAAAGATCGCCTGGAAGAGGCCATCAACGAGAAGACCGATAAGTTCAACTACACCGACGCCGGGGGGAACGAGGCCGAGTACGATATCGTCTACGATGCCTCCACCAAAGTTTGGTCCGTCAAGCAGATGACCGAGACTTACGTCTACGACCGCTACGCCAGCCCCAGCAAGGCACATTGGCTGGGCACCGACACCAACGGTATGGATATGCTGACCCGCCTGATGTACGGCGGCCGCGTCTCGCTGATCATCGGCTTCATCGTCGTCGTCATCGAGGCATCCCTGGGTATCCTGATGGGCGGTATCTCCGGCTACTTCGGCGGCTGGATCGACAACATCATTATGCGTGTCGTCGATGTTTTCTACTGCATCCCTTCGATGCCGGTCATCATCATCATCGGCGCGGCCATGGACGCCATGCGTGTGGATTCCTGGAAACGTATGCTATACCTGATGCTGATTCTCGGCTTCCTGGGCTGGCCCAGCATTGCCCGCCTGGTACGCGGCCAGATCCTCTCCCTGCGTGAGCAGGAGTTCATGCTGGCCACCGAGGCCTGCGGCATCAAGGTCTGGCACCGCATTTTCCGCCACCTGATCCCCAACGTTATCCCGCAGCTCATCGTTACCTGCACGATGGGCCTGGGCTCCACCATCCTGACCGAGGCCACCCTGTCCTTCCTGGGCCTGGGCGTCAAGTATCCGTTCGCCTCCTGGGGCAACATCATCAACGATGTCAACAACGCCTACGTTATGACGAACTACCTGTTCATCTGGATCCCCGCCGGTATCTGCCTGCTGCTGACCGTTCTGGGCTTCAACTTTGTGGGCGACGGTCTGCGCGATGCGTTTGACCCCAAGATGAAACGCTGATTGGAAGGAGAAACACACGATGGCTAAAAATCAGGACGGATATCTTTCCGCCAAAGAGTCGCGGCGTATCTCCAAGGAAAACCGCCGCATCACCGACCAGTACGAGAAGCGCCGCAAGCGCCGCAACGTGCCCGAGAGTGAGTACACCACCCAGATGAAGGACCCCGCCAACGCGGTGGAGTTCGATGACCTGCACACCTATTTCTTCACCGACACCGGCGTCGTCAAGAGCGTCGACGGCGTTTCGTTTGAAGTGCCCATCGGCAAGACCGTCGGCGTCGTCGGTGAGTCCGGCTGCGGCAAGTCTGTCACCAGCCTTTCCCTGATGCAGCTGCTGCAGCGCCCCCAGGGGCAGATCGTCGAAGGCGAGATTCGTCTGAACCTCGGCAATGACAAAGCCTACGACATTGCCAAGACCCCGACCGACAAGATGCAGGGCCTGCGCGGCAACTATATCTCGATGATCTTCCAGGAGCCTATGACGAGCCTGAACCCGGTGTTCCGCATCGGCGCACAGATCGAAGAGGTCATTGCCCTGCACGAGGGCGAGGGCAAGACAAAAGAGGACATCAAGAAGCGCACCATTGAAATGCTGGAGATGGTCGGCATTGCCAACAGTGAGGGTGTCTACGCGATGTACCCCCACGAGCTGTCCGGCGGTATGCGCCAGCGCGTCATGATCGCCATGGCGCTGGCCTGCAACCCGAAAATCATCATTGCCGACGAGCCGACCACCGCGCTGGACGTGACGATCCAAGCCCAGATCCTGGACCTGCTGCGCAACCTGAAGGATCGCATCAACTCGTCCATTATGCTGATCACCCACGACCTGGGCGTTATCGCCGAAATGGCCGACTATGTCGTTGTCATGTATGCGGGCCGC
The DNA here is from genome assembly GCF_057431175.1 of Gemmiger sp. Lineage (NCBI taxonomy): Bacteria > Bacillati > Bacillota > Clostridia > Eubacteriales > Oscillospiraceae > Gemmiger > Gemmiger sp. The sequence continues at coordinate 36,190 of NZ_DBMDDV010000007.1, forward strand.
GTGGTCGAGAAGGGCACGGTGGAGGAGATTTTTGCCCACCCGAGCCACCCCTACACCATTGGCCTGATGGCGTCCAAGCCGGTCGTCGGCAAAAAAGTGGACCGCCTGTACTCCATCCCCGGCAAGGTGCCTAACCCGGTCAATATGCCGGATTACTGCTACTTCAAGGACCGCTGCGAAATGCAGCTGCCCTGCTGCAGCGGCGAGTACCCCTGCGAGATCAGCCTGTCCCCCACGCACAAGGTCAGCTGCTACCGCTACTATGAAGAAAACAGAAAGGCGGGTGAGTGACGCATGGCAAAGAAGGAAAAACTTCTGGTTGAAAACGACTACACCCCCGTCACCTACGACCCTCAATATATTCTGATGGTCAACCACCTCAAAAAGTATTTCCCCATCAAGGGCGGCCTGCTGTCCCAGACTGTGGGCTATGTTAAGGCTGTGGACGGCGTTACCTTCAACCTGCGCCGCGGCTGCACGATGGGCCTGGTCGGTGAGTCCGGATGCGGAAAATCCACGACTGGCCGTACCATTCTGCGCCTGGGCGGTGAAAAGACCGGCGGCCAGGTGCTCTTCAACGGCAAGGAAGTCTACGACATGACCCCGGCCGAAATGCGTGCGCTGCGTACCCAAATGCAGATCATCTTCCAGGATCCGTTCTCCAGCCTGTCCCCGCGTCTGCCGGTCGGTGAAATTATCGGCGAAGCTGTGCGCGAGCACAACCTGGTGCCGAAGAACGAATTTGACGATTATATCGACCAGGTCATGGACGACTGCGGTCTGCAGCCCTACCACAAGACCCGCTACCCGCACGAATTTTCCGGCGGCCAGCGCCAGCGTATCTGCATTGCCCGCGCCCTGGCGCTGAATCCTGAGTTCGTCGTCTGCGACGAGCCGGTCTCCGCGCTGGACGTTTCGATTCAGGCGCAGATCATCAACCTGCTCAAGAGCCTGCAGGAAAAGCGCAACCTGACCTATCTCTTTATCTCCCACGACCTGTCCGTCGTCGAGCATATCTCGGACACAGTGGGCGTTATGTACCTGGGCAACCTGGTGGAGTACGGCGAGACCGACGATATCTTCGCCCACCCGCTGCACCCCTACACCAAGGCGCTGTTCTCGGCCATCCCCATCCCGGATCCGACGGTCAAACGCGAGCGTATCGTGCTGCAAGGCTCGATCCCGTCCCCGGCCAACCCGCCGTCCGGCTGCAAGTTCCACACCCGCTGCCCTTACGCCACCGAGCGCTGCAAGACCGAAGCACCGAAGCAGCGTGAGGCCGAGCCGGGCCATTACGTGGTCTGCCACCTGTACGACAAATGAGGAAACACGACGATTTTGAGGACGATGGCCGCACCATCGCCGACATGAGTGATATCGGCCCTGCGCCGATGCTGCGCCCCCACCGCCGCAAGGCGGGCGCCCCGCCCCCAGAACCGGCCAACGACCGCCCATGGGAGCAAGCCCCTGACTGGACCGCCAAGGAAAAGTTCTGGGCCGTGCTGGGTGCCATGAAAGCAACCCTGCTGATTGCCGGGGTCTACCTGGCGGGGCTGGCAGTGCTGCTGCTCATCCTGTTCCTGCTGTGGAAATAATGGCATAAAACTCCAAAAGGCACACACCGATTTTGCGTCGGTGTGTGCCTTTTTTGCAATTTGCGCGATGTACAGCTTATTTTTTGATGTAATGCTCCACGATTAGCTTCTGCGCCGGGGGCGTGAACTGCAAAACCGAGTAGGGCGTGCCGCGGGCGCTGACGCGGTCCTCGCTGCGCAGGCCGGCATCTACACCGGCGGGGGTGGGCACGTAATAAAAGCCCTTGGTGGGGAGTTTTTCCATGGCAATCAACCGCTCGTCCAGCAGCCAGCCCTCCATATCCTTGATGGTGGGGGCTTTCATGTCGGGCGCGGCGACGGCGGCCAGCGCCTCCTTCATTTCGGCAGGGGAGAGGGCATCCTGGTAGGCAAACGCCGCGGCGCGTTCCTCGGTCAGACAGAATGCGGCCTTGGTGGCCTTGCTGCCGGGCTTGGCGGTTTTCGCGAGCGTTTCCGGTGCGGGCTCCGGTTCGGGGGCGTCCAGGCTCAGCACCGCGTCGGGGTGGTCGGCGCGGTAGGCGTCGATGACCGCAAAGAACTGGTCGGCATACTTCTCGTACTTGCGCTCGCCCATGCCGTAAATACCGATCATCCCTTCCACCGTTGCGGGGGCACGCAGGCACATATCGGCCAGCGATTTGTCGCCGAACACGACGTAGGGCGGCAGCCCCTCGCGCTGGGCGATCTCGAACCGCAGGGTGCGCAGCTGTTGGTACAGCTCCAACCCGGCCTTGGTCAGGGCGTCCATCACGCTGCGCTTTTTGGGGCGCTGCACCCGCTCCGGCTCCTGCCGGGGCGGCAGCTTGACCAGCACTTGCGCCCCGGGCTGTTTCAGCGGCGTGATATCGCCCATTCGCAGCACGGCGTACTGGTTGTCGGTCTGCACCAAATATCCATCTTCCAACAACTGGGCCAGCAGCCGGTCCAGAATGTCCCGGGGCAGGTCTTTCAGCTGGCCGTAGCTCTTGTAATTCGTCGCGCCGATCTCTTTCAGCCGGGCGCGGTTAGCCCCCTGCAAGGTGCCAAAGACGATGGCCTTGCCAAACCGGCCCCGCGTCTCGGCCACGCAGTTGATCATCCACTTGGCCGCGGCGGTCAGGTCGGCCTGTTCATACACATTGTTGCAGCTGCCGCAGTTGCCGCAGGGCGCGGCGGGGTGCTCGCCGAAATATTCCAAAATATAGTTGCGCAGGCAGGCCGTTGTCTTGCAGTAACGCTCCATCGTCTGCAACCGCTGCAAGTCGCGCTGGCGCAAAAGCTCGGCGTCCTCGTCGTCGGATTCCGAAAAATCCTTGCGGTCCAGCAAAAACTTGTTGATGACCACATCCTGCGCCGAAAAGAGCAAAACGCACTGGGACGGCAGCCCATCGCGCCCGGCGCGGCCTGCCTCCTGGTAATAATTCTCCATGCTTTGGGGCATATTGTAGTGCAGCACGAACCGCACGTTGGATTTGTCGATGCCCATGCCGAAGGCGTTCGTCGCCACGATGACGGGGGCTTTGTCGTAGATGAAATCGTTCTGGTTCTTCTTGCGCGTCTCGGCGGCCAGACCCGCGTGGTACTTGGTAGCGGCAAAGCCGTAGTCGGCCAGCAGGGCTTGCAGCTTGTCCACATTTTTGCGGGTGGCACAGTAGATGATGCCGCTCTCGCCCGGGTGGTCGCGCAGGTATTGCAGCACAAAATCATCCTTGCGGTGGGTCTGCTCCACCTGAAAGTAGAGGTTCGGCCGGTCAAAACCGGTGACAAGCAGCTCCGGGTCATGCAGCCGCAGCGTGCAGATGATATCGTCCCGCACCTCCCGCGTGGCAGTGGCCGTAAAGGCGGACAGGATGGGGCGTTCCGGGAGGCTGTCCACAAAATCAAGGATTTTTAAGTAGCTCGGGCGGAAATCCTGGCCCCACTGGCTGATGCAGTGGGCCTCGTCCACTGTGACCATCGAGATATCCGCCGCCGCAGCAAAGCTGCGGAACGCGCCGCTTTCCAGCCGCTCGGGTGCAACGTAGATGATTTTATAGCTGCCCTCGGCGGCCAGGTTCAGCGCACGGCTGATTTGGCTTTCTGTCAGGGAAGAATTGATGTATGCCGCCCGGATGCCCGCCGCGTTCAGCGCCTTGACCTGGTCCTGCATCAAGGAGATCAGCGGCGAGATGACCAGCGTGATGCCCGGCAGCAGCAGCGCCGGGACCTGGTAGCAGATAGATTTGCCCGCGCCGGTGGGCATGATAGCCAGCGCGTCCCGCCCGGCCAGGATGGCGTCCACAATTTCGGACTGCCCGGGGCGGAAGGAATCATAACCGAAATAATGTTTCAGCGCCTCCAACGGTGTCATGCAGTGTGCCCCCCCTCTTTACAGTAGTATGCTAAGTATACCCCGATTTGCCGCCAGTGTAAAGCTAGTTGGGGGCCAGGCTTTGCCGCAGCTGGGCGCGGTACTCGGTTGGGGTAACGCCGTACAGTGCGCGGAAACTCTTTAAAAAACTACTGTAATTTGTAAAGCCGCTGGCATTGCAGGCGTCCAGCACGCTGGCCCCGGCCGCAATGGCGTTGCGGCAGTGCTGCATCCGCAGGTTGGTCAGGTAGCCGTGTACGCTTTCCAGCGTGTACTCCTTGAACACGCGGGACAGATGCTCCCGGCTTGTGTAGGTGTACTTGGCTAGCTGTGCCACGGTCAGCCCGGGGTCGGTGTAGTGGGTTTGCAGGTAGTCAACGGCCTTGGCAATCAGCAGACTGGTGGCCGAGGGCGGCGGTGCAGCGTTGCGCCGGGTGATGACATGGCTGGCGAGCAGAATCAGCTCTGTTACCTCGCAGCATTGCACGATGGGGCGTATCCTTTCGTCCAGCGAGACAGTCTGTGCCATCCGTTCCAGCAGGCCGCGGAAATCCCAGTGCAGGACGGCGTTTGCATCCAAGATGATGGGGTCGCGATTCCATGCGCGGCGGGGCAGACCGCTCTGCTGCCAGGCACGGTCCCAGATGCCCGGCGCGATCTGCACGACGAGCCGCTCCGAAGTATCCGCCGTGATGTTGAACTTGCAGGAGTGGTACATATCGCCGGGGAACAAAATCAGCTCGCCCAGGTGTAAATCGTAGACGCTGCCGCCGACGGAATAGCGGACACTGCTGCCCGCCACCGGCAAAATCAGCTCATAGTAGGGGTGGGAGTGGACGACCGACTGGCTGTTGACCTGGTTTGTGTACCAGGCCACCACTACGTCACCGCCCTGCAGGGCGGCGCTGGCGACCTCCTGTGTCAGAACAGAATCTACATAGTGCGGAACTTTTTGGATAATCATGGCGTCGGCCCTCCTGCAATTTTTGTCCTTAAAACGATTATATCACATTTTGCAACATTCGTGCCACAAATGCAGAAGAAATTTCATGAACAATTTGTTATTATAAGGTCGAAACAGGGCGAATGACTTATAGATGCACAAAAATTATATCCGATTTTTGTGCATATTGCCTATTTGCACCCGAACCACCGCATCACAAAGAAAGGGAAAAATCTATGAAAGTGTGCTACACCGGTGGCGCAGTCACCGACCACGGCAGCTACTATGCTGTGGCTACTAACGCCGTGGAACTGCGCATCTGGTTCCTGACCGACGACATCCTGCGCATCCGCGCGGGCTTTGACGGCGATTGGGACGAAGCCTCCTACAGCCTGACGATGACCGCGTGGGAGTCCCGCACCGACGAACTGATGAAGGACTGCCGCAAGCGCGTAGAGCCTGCTGCCGCCGTTTTGACCGATGGCGAAAAGCAGGCTGTGATTCAGGGCGAGCGCCTGAAGGTCGTGATCGAGAAGGAACCCTTCCGCATCATGGTCTACGACAAGGACGGCAGCCTGCTGCACGCCGACATTCCTGACCTTGCCTACCGCGAGGACAGCAACCGCCGCCGCATCCATGCCAGCCAGATCGAGGCCGATGACTGCTTCTACGGCTTCGGTGAGAAGTCCGGCGAGATCAACAAGGCCGAGAAATACATGAATATGGCCCCCGGCGATGCGATGGGCTACAACGCCAAGGAGACCGACTCTCTCTACAAGCACATTCCTTTTTATATCCGGCTGAACCGCGGCACAAAACAGGCGGTCGGTTACTTCTACCACAACACGGCCGAGTGTGATTTCAACATGGGGCGCGAGAAGCGCAACTACTGGCATCGCTACTCGTCCTACCGCACCGATGCGGGCGATATTGATCTGTTCCTGATCGCAGGCCCGTCCATCCGCGAGATCATCGAGCGTTACACCGACCTGACCGGCAAGAGCGTCATGCTGCCGAAGGCTGCACTCGGCTACCTCGGCAGCTCGATGTATTACCCCGAACTGCCGGAAAACAGCGATGACGCGGTGCTGGATTTCATCGACACCACCCGCGAGGAGGGCATCCCCGCAGACGGGTTCCAGCTTTCCAGCGGTTATTGCGCAGTCGAGACGGCCGAGGGCATCAAGCGCTGCACCTTCACTTGGAACAACAAGCGGTTCAAGGACCCGGCAGACTGGTTCGCACAGATGGAAAAGCGCGGCATCGTCGTCTCGCCCAACATCAAGCCCGGTATGCTGCTCGTCCATCCGCTGCTGGACGAGATGAAGGAGAAGGGCATGTTCCTGCCCGCCTCCGACGACAATGCAGGTCTTGACGGTCTGGCTGTCGGCACATGGTGGGGCGGCCCCGGTCTCTTTGTAGATTACACGAAGGAATCCACCCGCCTGCACTGGAAGCAGTACATCAAGGACGCGCTGCTCAAGTACGGCTGCCGCTCCATCTGGAACGACAACTGCGAGTATGACTCCCTTGTTGATAAGGACGCCAAGGTCTATTTTGAGGGTAAGGGCAGCACAATCGGCACGATGAAGCCGGTCATGAGCAACCTGATGTGCCAGCTTTCTAACGAGGCCATCGAGGAATACGACCCCGACTGCCGCCCCTTCTCGGTCTGCCGCTCTGGTCACGCCGGCATCCAGCGGTATGCACAGGTCTGGGCCGGCGACAACCTGACCTGCTGGGATACCCTGAAATACAACATTGCCACGATCTTGGGCATGGCGCTCTGCGGCGTTTCCAACCACGGCTGCGACATCGGCGGCTTCTTCGGCCCCGCGCCGGAGGGAGAGCTGTTTGTGCGCTGGGTGCAGAACGGCATCTTCCAGCCGCGCTTCTCCATCCATTCGACCAACACCGACAACACCGTCACCGAGCCTTGGATGTACAGCGACAAAAAGCAGTACATCAAGGAGGCCATCGACTTCCGCTACAAGCTCAGCCCGACGCTCTACTCGTTGATGGAGCGCGCGCATGAGAACGGCCTGCCCATCTGGCAGCCCACCTTCGCGGTGTTCCAGAATGACCCCGCAACCTACGATGAGGGTGTCGATTTCATGTTCGGCGATTCTCTGCTGGTGGCCAATGTTGTCGAGAAGGGCCAGACCGTTCGCCCGGTCTACCTGCCCAAGACCGAAAACGAAGCCGAGCGGTTCTACGACTTCTACACCCGCGAGGAATACGCCCCCGGCCAGACCGTTGAGGTGCCGGTCGACATTGCCAGCATTCCGCTGTTTGTGCGCAGCGGTGCCATCATCCCGATGAGCGGCAACGCCCTGCATAACCTGATGACCGAAAAGACCACGGCGCTGGACATCCTGATGGCCCCCGATGTAGATTCCGAGTTCACGCTGTATGAGGATGACGGCCGCACGAACGACTATCGCAACGGCGCTTACCTCAAGACGAAGATCGCTGTCAAGGCGGGCGTCAAAACGGTCGTGACCTTTGCGAATGAGGGCAATTACGAAACGGCTGTCGAGAGCATGTACCTTGACATGATCCACCGCGAGAAGTCCCCGTTCTATGTGCAGGTCGACGGCAAGGAGCTGCCGCACTTCCTGCACCGCCGCAAGTTCGAGGAAGCCGAGAGCGGCTGGTACTACAGCCAGCGCCTCAAGAGTGTGCAGATCAAGTACCCCAACCCCAAGAAAAACCACGCGGTGCTTGTCTCGTTCGAGCAGTTTGATTTGATTGGGATGTAAGGGGGAGGCGGCGGTGAGGAATCCCTCCGCCCTCGCTTCGCTCGGCCACCTCCCTTTGACAAGGGAGGCTGTCCGCGAAGCGGACTGGGGGATTCCCCGCCGCACCTGCCCGCAATGACCACATATATCAGAAGGAGAGATACCATGTTCAAGAAAATCGCAGCTTTGGGTGCTGCGGCTGTGCTGGGGATCGGTCTGCTGTCCGGCTGCGGCGCATCCGCCTCCACGGCCGATGCAGGCTACAGCGCACAGAATCCGCTGGTTCTTACGCTGGCCCACGGCTTGTCCGAGACCCACACTGTCCATATCGCCATGACCCAGTTTGCGGAGGAGGTCAACGAAAAGACCGATGGCCGCATTCAGGTCAAGATCTTCCCCAACGGCCAGCTTGGCAGCGAGAACGAGAACCTTGAGCAGCTGCAGGCCGGCGTTATCGCCATGACTAAGGTTTCTGCACCCGGTCTGGCTACCTACAACGATGCCTTCAACACCTTCGGCCTGCCCTACATTTTTAATGACACGGAGGATTTCTACCATGTCATGGACTCGCAGGAGATGCAGGACTTCTTTCTCTCGACCGGCGACGACGGCTTTGTCACGCTGACCTACTACACCTCCGGCGCACGTTCCTTCTACACGAAGGATAAGGCCATCCGCACCCCGGCAGACCTCAAGGGCCTGAAGATCCGCGTGCAGGATATGAAGAGCCAGACCGATATGATGAGCTACCTCGGCGGCATCCCGGTCGCCATGTCCTACGGCGATGTCTACACCTCGCTGCAGACCGGCATCATCGACGGCACCGAGAACAACGAGACGGCCCTGACCACCGGCAAGCACGGCGAGGTCTGCAAGGTCTACTCGGTCGATCAGCACGCCATGATCCCCGATGTACTGATCATGAGCGAAAAGGTCTGGAAGACCATCAGCCCGGAGGATCAGCAGATTCTTCTTGAGGCTGCCCACGATTCCACCGACGCCCACAAGGTCATGTGGGACACCGCCGTGGAGGAGGCCGTCAAGGAGGCCCAGGAGACCATGGGCGTCGAATTCGTCTACGACGTCGATAAGGAGGCCTTCCGCGAGGCGACCCAGCCCATGATCGAAGCCTACGAAGAAGAGTATCCCGGCGTCAAGACGCTGATGGATACCATTGAAAAGGCAAGAGGGGAGGAGTAAGTCATGAAAAACACCTTCGCAGCCATCAAATACTGGATGGATAAAATTCTCAGCATCGCCTGTGCGATTCTGCTTTCCTTCATGACCATTCTGGTGCTTATCCAGGTGTTCTCCCGCTATGTGCTCAACAGCCCGGTCGCCTTTACCGAGGAGCTTGTCCGTTACAGCCTGATCTGGACCGGCTTCATCGGCGCGGCCTACGCCTTCTCCACCCGCGAGCATATGTCGCTGACCCTCGTCCGCGACAAGTTCACCGGCAAGGCCCACACCGCCCTGCTGGTGGCCATCGACGGCCTGATCCTCCTGATGGCGATCTTCGTTTTCACGATCGGCGGCTTTAAGCTGGCTGTTTCCGCCAGCCGCGAGTTCTCGGCGCTGCTGGGCATTCCCCGCAGCCTGGTTTACGCCATCGCCCCGATTTCCGGCGTGTTCATCGTGATTGCGCAGATTATCAACATCTATGAGGACATCACCGGCGAAAGAGTTGATTCCAAGGAGGGTGCAGACAAATGAGTATCACTATGACCACCGTTATTTTGTTCGCTGTGTTCGGCGTGCTGCTGTTCCTCGGCGTGCCGATCTCCATCAGCATTGTGGCATCCTCCATCGTGACCGCTATGTCCACCCTGTCCTGGGATCAGATCACCTTTATCACGATGCAGAAGATGAACTCCGGCGTGGAGAGCTTCTCTCTGCTGGCCGTGCCCTTGTTTATTCTGGCCGGCAACATCATGAACAACGGCGGTATCGCCAAGCGCCTTGTCAACTTTGCCCAGCTGTTCGTCGGCAAAATTCCCGGCTCTATGGCGCAGGCCAATATTCTGGGCAATATGCTGTTTGGCGCGCTGTCCGGCTCCTCCGTCGCCGCTGCCTCCGCCATGGGCGGCTGCATCAGCCCCATTGAGGAGGAAAACGGCTACGACCCTGCCTACTCTGCCGCTGCCAACATCGCCTCTGCCCCCACGGGCCTGCTGATTCCCCCGACCTCCGCTTTCATCGTCTACTCCACCGTCGCGGGCGGTGTCTCCATCTCCACCCTGTTCATGGCCGGTTATATCCCCGGCATCCTGATGGGTCTGTGCTGCATGGTCGTCGCTTTCATCGGCGCAAAGAAGGCCGGCATGAAGGCCACCGGCTTTGACCGCAGCCAGAGCGTGCTGAAAACCGTCTGGGACGCGGTTCCGTCCCTGCTGCTCATCGTTATCGTCATCGGCGGCATCGTCTCCGGTGTCTTTACCGCCACCGAGGGCGCAGGCATCGCGGTTCTGTACTGCCTGATTCTCTCCATCATCTATAAGAGCATCGACTTCAAGGGCTTCCTGAATATCCTGCTCAACTCTGCCAAGACCTCCGGCATCATCCTGTTCCTGATCTCCGCTTCTTCCGCTATGTCCTTTGTCATGGCCTACTCCGGCATCCCGGCGGCTATCTCCAACGGTTTGATGAGCCTGACCGACAACAAGTATATCATCTTCCTGCTGATGAATATTATTCTGTTGGTCATCGGTATGTTCATGGACATCACCCCGGCCATCCTGATTTTCACCCCGATTTTCCTGCCCATCGCCACCAGCTTCGGCATGACCGAGATCCAGTTCGGCGTTATGCTGATTTTCAATATGTGCCTGGGCAACATCACCCCGCCGGTCGGCTCGGTTCTGTTTGTCGGCTGCGGCATCGGCCATGTCTCCATCGAGCAGGTCACGTCCAAGCTCATCCCCTACTTTGTGGCACTGGTGGCCGCCCTGCTGGCTGTCACCTACATCCCCGCGCTGTCCCTGGGCCTGCCCAGCCTGATGGGCCTGATTTGAGCGCAGCTTAACAGCTGACTAAAATACGCAGCCCCCGCAGAAGGTTGACCTTTCTGCGGGGGCTGCGCTGCTTTTAGGGCGTTATATACATTGTCTGCCCGCTCTCCACGGCCTGGGGCAGCCCGGCGGGGAAGGTGCAGCCCACCGCCAGCGAGACCGTGCGCCGCTCTCCGGGCGTGAGCAGCGGCGGCGCGATCTCCAACAGGCGAACGGTGAAAAACTTGCGTAAACAGCCCCTTGCGTTTCTGCCCGCATTGTGTTATACTCTACACCGTAAAACTGAATACGACAGCAGGTGCCTTTTTGCGCGGTTCCGCCGCACAGAAAAGGGTAAAAGGGAAGCGGGCGCAAATCCCGCACGATCTCGTCACTGTGATAAGGGAACCTGCCGCCAGGGTGCGTTTGCACCGGTCACTGGGCATCAGCCCGGGAAGGCGGCGGTGGGTGTTGATCTTTCAGCCAGGAAACCTGCCTGCTGCCGGGTACGGGGGCGCACAGCTCCAAATCACGAGGAATTGGTTGTACCGCAAAGAGCCTGCTGAAAGTACGGGGTCTTTTTGTGTTGCCATTCTGCACGCAAAAAGGCCTCGTTTTTTGATAGGTGTGTTTTGCTGTGCCTTTCCGTGCCATGCAACGTTTTAAATAGGAAAGGAAGCAAACACATGAGAAAAAGCAACCACAAAAAGCCTGCTGCCGTGCTGGCAGCCCTGGCCCTGACCACCGCACTGCTGGCTGGCTGCGGCAGCACCGCCGCTACCACCGAGAGCACGGCTGAGAGCACCGCTGCCAGCGAGAGCGAAGCCGTAAGCAGCGAGGAAACCGCAGATGAGGGAGATGCCGACGAAGTGGCCGCGAAAAACTGCGCTGATTTGATCGACGCCATCTATGTGCAGGAGCGCACCGACGACACCGACGCCCAGTGCGAGGCCGCCAAGGCTGCCTGGGACGCCCTGACCGACACCCAGAAGGAAATGGTCGAGGGCGAGAATGCCGACCCCGAGTATTTCGGCCGTGACACCGGCGACGCCGGCAACGACGACCCCCGCAACGAGGATGAGATCGGCGAGAACGAGCTGTTGGTCGTCAGCTTCGGAACCTCCTTCAACGGCAGCCGCGCCGCTGACATCAAGGGCATCGAGGATGCCTTACAGGCCGCTAACCCCGATTGGAGCGTGCGCCGCGCCTTCACCGCGCAGATCATCATTAACCATGTGCAGGCCCGCGACGGCGAGAAAATCGACAACATGAGCCAGGCTTTGGATCGCGCCGTTGCCAACGGCGTTAAGAACCTGGTCGTCCAGCCCACCCATCTGATGCACGGCGCCGAGTATGACGAGATGTGTGAGGCCGTTGAGCAGTACAAGGACAAGTTCGAAAGCGTTGCCATCGCCGAGCCGCTGCTGGGCGAGGTTGGCGAGGATGCCACCGTCATCAACGCCGACAAGGAGGCTGTTGCCGCTGCCATCACCGCCGAGGCCGTCAAGGTCGCCGGGTATGACGATGCCGCTGCTGCCGCTGCTGACGGCACCGCCTTTGTGTTCATGGGCCACGGCACGTCCCACACCGCCAAGATCAGTTACAGCCAGATGCAGACCACCATGCAGACCCTGGGCTATGACAATGTGTTCATCGGCACTGTCGAGGGTGAGCCGGAGGACACCGCCTGCGACGCTGTCATCGAGAAGGTCAAGGAGGCCGGTTACACCAAGGTCATCCTGCGCCCGCTGATGGTCGTTGCCGGTGACCACGCCAACAATGACATGGCCGGCTCTGACGAGGATTCCTGGCTGAGCCAGTTCAACGCCGCTGGCTGCTTTGACAGTGTCGACACCCAGATCGCCGGTCTGGGCGAGATCGCCGATGTCCAGCAGCTCTACGTTGATCACACCAAGGCAGCTATCGACTCCCTGAACGGTTAAGTTTGATACATTCTGCCCGAAGGGAACGCCTTCGGGCAGTTTTTGGGTTTGGGGGATAGAAAGCCATTTTCGGTGGAGAGGGGAGGGATTCATCCCGCCCGCGCCGTATGCCGTTGTTGCTCGATTTCCCCATGCGCGGCCCCTGCCGTGCGGTGTTCCCTTAATTTATATATGTTAGAATAGAGACAGGAAGGTAACCATGAAAAAACGCCAACTCGCATCCATCACACTGGCCGCCCTGCTGCTGGCGGGCTGCGGCGCATCCGCATCCACCACCGCCGAGAGTGTATCCGCGGCAGCCTCCACCGTGGAGACCGCCCCCGAAGCCACCGAGGCCCCCGCCGCAACCGAAGCCCCTGCCGCCGCCCTGCCCGACGGCGTTTACACCGCCGAGTTCAAGACCGACAGCAGTATGTTCCATGCCAGCGAGGCCGTGGACGGCATGGGCACCCTGACTGTGGAAAGCGGCGTTATGACGTTCCATGTCAGCCTGCAATCCCAGAAAATCGTCAACCTGTACCTTGGCATGGCCGCCGACGCCCCCGACCACGAGAGCGACTGGCTGCAGCCCACCGTTGACACCGTGACGTACTCTGATGGCACCAGCGACGAGGTCTACGGCTTTGATATCCCGGTGCAGGCCGTGGATACCGACTTCCAGCTGGCCATCCTGGGCACCAAGGGCACCTGGTACGACCACACCGTCAGCGTGGCCGATGCCCAGCCCGCCGCGGACGAAACCGCCGCCCCCGCTGAGACGCCCGCCGACGGCAGCTATACCTGTGCCGTGACGCTGGAAGGCGGCAGCGGCCGCGCTACCGTCGAAAGCCCTGCCGCCCTGACCGTGGCCGACGGCGCGATGACCGCCACCATCGTGTGGAGCAGCCCGAACTACGACTATATGCTCATCGACGGTGAAAAGTACCTGCCCACGAACACCGAAGGCAATTCCACGTTTGAGATCCCCGTCGCCGCACTGGACACGGCGCTGGCCGTCACGGCAGATACTGTCGCCATGAGCACCCCGCACGAGATCGACTACACGCTGACCTTTGACAGCGCAACGCTGACTGCAGCCGAATGAAGCGCACTTTACTTTTGACCCTGCCCGCCCTGCTGCTGGCAGGCTGCGCGGCGACGTCGGGACCGACACAAACCGACGCACTTGCGATAGAAAACCGCTACCCTCTCGATTATGCGCAGCAGTTTACGGTGGACGAATGCGCGGGCGGGTACAGCCTTATCACCGTCGACGGCAGCCGCTATCTGGTCGTACCCGAAGGGGCCGCTGTGCCCGCCGAACTGGACGGCGATATTGTCGTTTTGCAGCAGCCTATCGAGAATATCTACCTCGTTTCTTCCTCCGCCATGGACCCCATCATCAGCATTGGTGGGCTGGGGGCGGTGGCACTCTCCGGCACGCAGGCCGAAAACTGGTATCTCGACGCTGCCCGCACCGCCATGGAACAGGGGCAAATTGTCTACGCGGGCAAGTACAGCGCCCCGGATTACGAGACGATTTTGGCCGCCGACTGCGGCCTTGCCATCGAAAACACGATGATCTACCACACCCCCGAGGTGAAGGAGCAACTGGAAAAATTCGGTGTGCCGGTGCTGGTCGAACGCTCAAGCTACGAGAGCGGTCCGCTGGCCCGCATGGAATGGGTCAAGCTCTACGGCATTTTGCTGGGCAAAACCAACGAAGCAGAGCGTGTTTTTGCGGATGCCGAGCAGCGCATCGCCCCTTTGGCGGACGAAGCCCCCACCGGCAAGACCGTCGCGTTTTTCTCCATCACCTCCAACAACCTTGCCACTGTGCGCAAAGGCGGCGATTACGTTGCCGAAATGATCAAGATGGCGGGCGGCAGTTACGCCTTTGCCGATTTGACCGACAGCGGCAACAACCTGGCGACCGTGAATATTTCGCTGGAAGATTTCTACGCCGGGGCCAAGGATGCCGACGTGCTGATTTATAACAGCACGATTGAGGGTGAACTACGCTCTATCGATGAATTGATTGCCAAATGCCCGATGCTGGCCGACTTCAAGGCTGTGCAAAGCGGCAATGTCTGGTGTACCGCGCAGAGCCTTTTCCAGCAGAGTATGGAACTGCCGGATTTGATCCTGGACATGAATAAGGTGTTCACCGAGGGCAACCCCAATGCCGATGAATTGAAATTTTTGACGAAACTGCAATAAGGACGATACCATGCACACCCGAACACGCCTGACAATCGCATATTTCGCCATGGCGGCGGCCCTGCTGGCGCTGTTTGCACTCAATCTCTTCTGGGGCAGCGTGGCGCTTTCCCCGGCGCAGGTCGTGGCCGCGCTGCTGGGCCGCGCCCCCGATGCGCTGACCGCCAACATCCTGTACCAGCTGCGGCTGCCCCGGGCGGTTATGGTCGTGCTGCTGGGCGCAGCATTGTCGGCGGCGGGCTACCTGCTGCAAACATTCTTTGCCAACCCCATTGCGGGGCCGTTCGTTATGGGCATTTCCAGCGGGGCCAAGTTGGCCGTCGCGCTGACGATGGTCGTGTTCCTCAACCGCGGGCTGCTCACCAACTCATGGACGCTGATTCTGGCGGCTTTCGCCGGGGCCATGGCGGCCATGCTGTTTGTGCTGGCTGTGGCGCGCCGCGTGCAGCGGATGAGTATTCTGGTCATCTGCGGCGTCATGATCGGCTACATCTGCTCGGCGGTCACGGATATCGTCGTGGCCTTCGCGCAGGATTCCAACATTGTCAACCTTCACAACTGGTCGATGGGCAGCTTTTCCGGCATGACCTGGGGCAACGTTGCCACGGCGGCGGCCATTGTGCTGCCCTGCCTGGCAGCGGCGTTCCTGCTCTCCAAGCCGATGGCTGCCTACCAGATGGGCGAAAGCTACGCCGCCAGCGTCGGTGTGCCGGTGCGGGTGTTTTCGGTGGTGCTGGTGCTGCTGTCCAGTTTGCTGGCGGCCTGCGTCACGGCGTTTGCCGGGCCGATATCCTTTGTGGGTATCGCGGTGCCGCATTTGGTAAAACAAACGCTGGGCAGTGCAAAACCGCTGCATGTGCTGCCTGGCTGCGCTCTGGGCGGCGCGGCGTTCTGCCTGCTGTGTGACCTGATCGCCCGCAGCCTGTTTGCGCCGACAGAACTGTCGATCAGCTCGGTCACGGCGGTGTTCGGTGCGCCGGTGGTCATCTGGCTTCTGGTGCGCCGCCACAGCGGGGAGGGAGCAGCATGAGCTATTGCGAAACACAGGCCCTCGCCATCGGCTATGGCGCACCGCTGCTGCGGGACATTGCCCTGCACGCTGAGCGCGGCAAGATACTGGCCCTCATCGGCCCCAACGGCGCGGGCAAGTCAACCTTATTAAAGACGCTGGCGGCGCAGCTGCCCACACAGGGCGGTGCGGTGCTGCTGGATGGGCGAAACCTGGCCGCCTACACCCCCAACGCCCGCGCCCGCAAGCTGGCGCTGATGCTGCCCCACACGGCCCGCACCGAGCTGACGACCTGCTTTGACGTGGCTGCTGCCGGGCGCTACCCCTACACCGGGCGGCTGGGTGTGCTCTCTGCCGCCGACAAAGAGCAGGTGCGGGCCGCGCTGGAACTGGTGCAGGCCGCACCGCTGGCTGACCGGGATTTTACCAAAATCAGCGACGGCCAGCGCCAGCGCGTGCTGCTGGCCCGTGCCGTCTGCCAGCAACCGGAGATTTTGCTGCTGGATGAGCCTACGTCGTTTTTGGACGCAAAAGGCAAAGCAGAACTGATGGCCATACTGCAAACGCTGGCCCATGAAAAAAACGTCGCTATCATCGTGACGCTGCACGAGTTGGAACTGGCGCAAAAGCTGGCCGATGCCGTCGTCTGCGTTGCGCCGTCCGGGGTATCCGGCGTGCTGACGCCGCAGGAGGCCTTTGCTGAGCAGAACATCCGCAGACTGTTTGATTTGACTGCCGAACAGTACGCCATGCTGTTTAAAAATGACGATACAAAGCCAAAGTTTGAGCACTATATCCGCAGCGGGCAAAAGCTGCTGCGCTGCGGTTACACCACCGGCACCTGTGCGGCGCTGGGGGCGGCGGGGGCGGCGCGGCTGCTGCTGACCGGCCATGTGCCGGAATCTGTCGGCCTGCGTACCCCCAAGGGTATTGTGGTCGAGGTCGCGCCGCAGTTCTGCCGCCCCACGGCGGACGGCGCAGAATGCGCCATTGTCAAGGACGGCGGCGACGATATTGACGCCACCACCGGCCTGCCGGTCGTTGCCGCGGTCACGCTGCTGCCGGATGCGCCGCGCACTGTCACCATCGACGGCGGCGCAGGTGTGGGCCGCGTGACAAAGTCCGGGCTGGATCAGCCGGTGGGTGCGGCAGCCATCAACCATGTGCCGCGCCAGATGATCACCGAGGCGTTGCTGCGGGAGGCTGACGCCGTGGGCTATGGCGGCGGCTTCGCGGTCACTGTCTCCATCAAGGGCGGCGCGGCTGCGGCCAAGCGCACCTTCAACCCGCATATCGGGGTCGAGGGCGGGCTATCCGTGCTGGGTACCAGCGGTATCGTCGAGCCAATGAGCCAACAGGCACTTTTAGACACGCTGCAAATCGAAATCCATCAGGCCGCGCTGAAAAGCCGCCGCCTGATCCTGGCCCCCGGCAACTATGGGCTGGATTATCTGGCCGCGCATATGCCGGAGTTGGCCAGAATTCCCGTCGTTAAAATCTCAAATTTTGTCGGTGAGGCGCTGGATATGGCGGCAACCGAACACTTTGCGGAAGTGCTGCTCGTCGGCCATGTGGGCAAGCTGGTCAAGCTGGCGGGCGGCATCATGAACACCCACTCCAAGCAGGCTGATTGCCGCACTGAGTTGTTCTGCGCCCATGCGGCGCTCTGCGGGGCGGATGCGGCCACCTGCCGCGCCTTGATGGACGCCGCGACTACCGACGCCTGCCTGGAAATTCTGGACGCTGCCAACCTGCGCGAGCCGGTCGTGGCAAGCCTACTGGATGCCATCCAAACGCATGTAGACCGCCGCGCGGCGGAGGCGTTTCGGGTGGGGGCGGTGCTGTTCTCCAACCAGGCGGGGCCGCTGGGCCAGACAAAAACCGCCGATACACTGTTGAAAACATGGAAAGGAGCCTGACATGGTACATTTTGTGGGGGCTGGCCCCGGCGCACCGGATCTCATCACCCGGCGCGGTGCGGCGCTGCTGCAAACGGCGGACTGCATCATCTACGCGGGCAGCCTAGTCAACCCGGCGCTGCTGGGGCTTGCAAAGGCGGACTGCGCCATTTGCAACAGCGCGGAAATGACGCTGGAACAGGTGCTTTCCGTGATGAAAAAGAACGAAGCAGCGCACAAAACAACAGTGCGGCTCCACACGGGCGACCCCTGCTTGTATGGCGCAATTCGTGAGCAGATGGACGCATTGGATGCCGCAGGCATTCCCTATGACGACACCCCCGGCGTGTCCAGCTTTTGCGGCGCGGCGGCGGCACTGAATGCCGAGTACACCCTGCCCGGTGTCAGCCAGACCGTCATCATCACCCGGATGGAGGGCCGCACCCCGGTCCCGGAAGGGGAGCGGCTGGCCGCACTGGCCGCCCATGGGGCCACGATGGTGATTTTCCTATCCATCGGCCTTGTGGAAAAAGTCCAGGTCGCGCTTCTGCAGGGGGCGTATACGGTACAGACCCCCGCCGCCGTCGTCTACAAGGCTACCTGGCCGGAACAAAAAATCGTACATTGCACCGTTGGAAATTTGGCGCAGAACACCCGCGAGGCCGGCATCACCAAAACCGCGCTCATCGTCGTGGGGGACTTCCTCGCCGCGCGGTACGATCGCAGCAAGCTCTACGACCCGGCGTTCACCACTGCGTTCCGCAGGGGAACCGACGCATGATTTGCGCGTATATCGCCTTCACGGCGCGGGGGCTGGCATTGGCGCAGCGGCTGGCGGCCGCGTGCCCTGGCAGTGTGGCCCGCGGCGGCGCAGACGGCGTGCCGCTGGCCGACTGGACGGCCCGGCAGTTTGCACAAAGTGATGCACTGATTTTTGTGGGGGCTGCCGGAATTGCGGTGCGGGCCATCGCGCCCCATTGCCGCAGCAAGGCCGCTGACCCTGCCGTTGTGGTACTGGACGAGGGCGGTCAGTTTGCTATCCCGCTGTTGTCTGGGCATCTGGGCGGCGCAAACGACCTGGCGCGGTGGCTGGCGGCGGTTTGCGGTGCGGTGCCGGTCATCACGACGGCCACCGATGGGCGCGGCGTTTTTGCTGTGGATGAATGGGCCAGGCACCAGAACTGCGCCGTGGCCGAGCCGGAGCGCATCAAGAAAATCAGCGGCGCACTGTTGGCGGGTGAGCCGGTGCGCTATGCCGCCGATTGGCCCATTCAGGGTACCCCGCCCGCAGGTGTGATGCCCACCGACACCGCCGACTGCGCAGATTTTGCGCTGACGCTGACGCCCCGGGGCGAAGCCTTGCACGTCGTCCCACGCATTGCGGCGCTGGGGATCGGCTGCAAGCGCGGCACATCAGCGGAAAAGCTGGAAGCCGTGTTTGCGGCGTTCTGTGCGGAACATCGTCTGGCCCTGCAGGGCATTATGCAGGCCGCCAGCATCGATTTGAAACAGGATGAGCCGGGCCTGGCGGCGTTCTGCCATGCCCACGGCTGGCCCATGGACTTTTATACCGCCGATGAACTGCGCACGGCACCGGGGAATTTTACGGCGTCCAATTTTGTGCAGAGCGTCACCGGCGTGGACAATGTCTGTGAACGCGCGGCGGTGCTGGCGTCGGGCGGTGAGTTGCTGCTCCCGAAGTGGGCGCACGACGGCGTGACCTTCTCGGTGGCATGTGCGCCCTTTGCCCCGGACTGGAGATGGAAAAATGATGAACCATAACCTTGTGTATGTGGTGGGCCTGGGCCCCGGCAACGCGCAGTTTTTGACCGCCCAGGCCCGGGCCGCGCTGCAAAATGCCGATGTGCTCTGCGGCTACACGGTCTACATCGATCTGGTGCGGCCGCTGTTCCCTGAAAAAGAGGTCTACGCCACCGGCATGACGCGGGAAATCGACCGCTGCCGCTGGGCGTTGGAAAAAGCGCAGCGCAGTAAAACAGTGGCGCTGGTCTGCTCTGGCGACGCGGGGGTCTACGGCATGGCAAGCCCGCTGCTGGAGCTGGCAGGGAACTACCCGGATGTAGAAGTTGAAATCGTCCCCGGCCTGACCGCGGCATTGAGCGGCGGGGCCGTGCTGGGCGCACCGCTGGCGCATGATTTTTGCGTCATCTCGCTGTCCGACCGGCTGACGCCCTGGGCAGTGATTGAAAAGCGGCTGGCATGCGCGGCGGCAGGGGACTTCTGCGTGGCGCTCTACAATCCGTCGTCCAAGGGCCGCGCCGACTACCTTGCCAAGGCCGTGCGCGTCCTGCTGGCAAACGGCAAGCACCCCGAGACGGTCTGCGGCATTGTGCGCAACATAGGCCGTGACGGCCAGACCGCAAGGCTGCTGACATTGGCCGAACTCGAAAGCACGCCGGTGGATATGTTCACGACGGTGTATATAGGAAATGATGCTACGCAGAATTTGCGCGGCAGAATGGTGACGCCCAGGGGGTATCACGGCGTATGAATGTGGTGATTTTCAGCGGCACGACCGAGGGCCGCGCTCTCTCCTGCCAGGTAGCGGCGCTGGGCGCGGCGGTCACGGTCTGCGTGGCGACCGATATCGGTGCCGAAGAACAGGGAAACACCGAGGGCATCACAGTCTGCGCCGGTCGGCTGACCGCTGACGAGATGGCGGCATTGCTGCGCGATGCGGCGCTCTGCGTTGACGCGACCCACCCCTATGCTACGGAGGCAACGCGCAATATCCGTGCAGCGGCCCAGGCTGTGGGGGTGGAATATCACCGCCTGCTGCGCCCGGCCAGCGCCCTGCCGGCGGGCAGTGTGACACTGCAAACCGCCGCCCAGGCCGCCGCCTACCTGGCGGACAAACCCGGAAATGTCCTACTGACGACCGGGGCCAAGGAACTGCCCGCCTTCGCGGTGCTGGACCCGGCGCGGCTGTACCCCCGGGTGCTACCGACGCGGGCAGGCATCACTGCGTGCGAAGCTGCGGGCATCCCGCATCGCAATATCCTTGCGATGCAGGGGCCGTTTACCCAGGAACTGAACGCCGCGCTGCTGCGCCAGTTCTGCATCTCCTATATGGTTACGAAGGACGGCGGGGTCGCAGGCGGCTTTGCCGAAAAGGCCGAAGCCGCTGCGCAGTGCGGCGTACAGCTCATCGTGCTGCGCCGCCCGGAGGAGCAGGGCGAGAGCGCCGAAACAATTTTACAGCGATGCAGGGAGATTTTATGAGGATCACATTGGTGGGCATGGGTAGTGGGGCACCCGGAGGCCTGACGGTGCGCGGGCTGGCCGCACTGCAAGGCGCGGGGCTGATCATCGGGGCACGCCGCCTGCTGCAAAACCTGCCCGATGGCTGCACCGACAACCGAACCGCCCTCTACAAAACGGACAAAATTTGCGCACTGCTGCAAGAGGCCGGCTGCGAGCAGGCGGCGGTCGTTTTCAGCGGGGACACCGGGTTTTACTCCGGGGCGGGGGCGCTCTGCCGTGCATTGGACGCCGCAGGTACCCCCTATACGGTGGAGCCGGGCGTGTCCAGCGTGCAGCTGCTGGCGGCGGCACTGGGCCGCCCCTGGCAGGATTGGCAGCTCGTATCGGCCCACGGCTGCGCCTGCGATCCGGTAGCTGCGTGCCAAAAGGGCGTGCCAACGTTCTTCCTGACAGGCGGCAGTGAGACGCCCGCGACACTCTGCGCCCGGCTGGCAGCAGCCGGGTACGGCGAGGTCATAGCGACCGTGGGGGAAAACCTCGGCAGCGATGCCCAGCGCCTTGTGACCGACACAGTGGCCGCGTTGGCGCAGCAGCAGTTCGCGCCGCTGAGCGTGCTGCTGGCGGAGCGCTGCCCCGCGCCGCCGCGCCGCACCCCCGGCCTGCCGGATGAAGTGTTTCTCCGCGGCAAAACGCCGATGACCAAGCAGGAGGTCCGCGCCGCCGTGCTGGCAAAGCTGGCCGTGCGCCCGAACGATACCTTGTGGGATGTGGGTGCGGGCACCGGCAGTGTCAGTGTGGAAATGGCGCTGGCTGCGCCCGAGGGCCGCGTTTATGCCGCTGAATGTGACGCCGATGCGTGTGAGCTGATTTGCCAGAACCGCGCAAAATTTGCCGTGCAAAATTTGCACCTTACCCAAGGGCTGGCGCCGGAAGCCCTGGCCGATTGGCCTGCCCCGGACGCCGTGTTCATCGGCGGGAGCAAGGGAAATCTGCGTGCCATCGTGGACGCCGCGCTGGCGGCCAACCCTGCCGCGCGGCTCTGCATCAGCGCCATTGCGCTGGAAACTTTGCAGCAGGCCGTCGCCGCACTGACCGCCCATGGCCTGACTGCCCAGGTTACGCAGATTGCCGTCAGCCGCAGCAGGGCGGCGGGCAGCCTGCATCTGCTGATGGCAAATAACCCGGTATTTTTGATCGCGAGGGAGTAATATGCTGCAACTGGTCCTGGCCGCGCCGCGCTCCGGCAGCGGAAAAACAACGGTTGCCTGTGCATTGTTGGCAGCCATGCAGGCCCGCGGGCTGGCTCCCTGCGCCTTCAAATCCGGGCCGGACTACATCGACCCGATGTTCCACCGCGCCGTGCTGGACGTGGAAAGCCACAACCTGGATCTGTTTTTCTCAAAACCGGAAACGGTGCGGGAACTCTACGCCCGGCACGCGGCGGACCACGGCGCGGCGGTCGTCGAGGGGGCCATGGGCTACTATGACGGCCTGGGCGGTGTGACCGACACGGCCAGCGCGTGGCACCTGGCGGATACGCTGAATCTGCCTGTCCTGCTCGTCGTGCGGCCTAAAGGGGCCAGCCTGACGCTGGCGGCCGAGCTGCGGGGACTGATGGCGTTTCGCACACCGCATCATATCGCAGGAATTTTGCTCAACGACTGTAAGGAAAGCCTGTACAAAATGCTGC
This sequence comes from Gemmiger sp., assembly GCF_057431175.1. NCBI lineage: Bacteria > Bacillati > Bacillota > Clostridia > Eubacteriales > Oscillospiraceae > Gemmiger > Gemmiger sp. The sequence goes on from NZ_DBMDDV010000007.1 coordinate 58,749, forward strand.
GCCCCATGCTGGAAAAAGAGACCGGCTTGCCGGTGGTGGGCTACCTGCCGACGCTGCCCGAGGCTGCCATTGAGAGCCGCCACTTGGGACTGAAAACCGCCGCTGAGATTACGGACTTGCAGCGCAAAATTGCACTGCTGGCAGACGCCGCCCAGCGCAGCATCGATTGGGCGCTTTTGGAAAAGCTCTGCGGCCGCCCCGCCCCGGCCGCCATACCACAGAATTTTCCCGCCACCCGGGTGCGCATCGCCGTGGCGCGGGATCCCGCGTTCTGTTTCACCTATGCGGAAACGCTGGAAGCCTTGCGGGAAAACGGCGCGGAGCTGTGCTTTTTCAGCCCGCTGACAGATGCGGCCTTGCCGGAAAACAGCGGAGGGCTGTACCTGCCGGGCGGCTACCCCGAACTGTACGCCGCCCAGCTGGCCGCCAACGCGCCGATGCGCCGCGCCATAAAAAACGCAGTAGAGAGCGGCTTGCCCACCGTGGCCGAGTGCGGCGGCTTTCTCTATCTGGGGCAAACGCTGGAGGATGCCAACGGCACGCCCCACCCGATGGCGGGTGTGCTGCCCGGACAGGGGGTTAAAGTTGGACGGCTCATGCGGTTTGGCTACGCAACGTTGACTGCCCGCACTGACAGTATGCTGTTTGCGGCGGGAGAGCACATCCCGGCCCACGAGTTTCACCACTGGGATTCCACTGCCAACGGAGATGCGCTGACTGCCGCCAAGGCTAATGGGCGGCAATGGGCGTGTGGGTTTGCCAATGCACATATCTACGCTGGATTCCCACATCTGTACTGGGCGGGGACACCGCTGCCGCAGCGCTTTGTGTGCGCCGCCGAACATTATACAAAGGAACGACCATGACCGAAACGGAACTAAAAAACCTGCTTAAAACCGTGGCCCCGCCCGACGAGGCCGCCCGCGCCGCCGCACACGCCCACTGGGCCGCGCTGGCAAAACCGCTGGGCGGACTGGGCCAGTTAGAAACGATGGTCGAGGCTGCCGCCGCGCTGACCGGCGACCCCGCGCCCGACTTCACCCGCCGTGCCGTGCTGGTGCTTTGCGCCGACAACGGCGTTGTGGCGCAGGGGGTCAGCCAGACCGACGCCAGTGTGACCCGGGCGGTGCTCGAAAACCTGACCACCCGCCGCACCAGCGTCTGCTGTATGGCGGCTGCGGCCCATTGCGAGGTCGTCCCTGTGGACATGGGCATTGCGGGTGTACCTGTGCCCGGCGCGGTGGATCGCCGCGTGGCCCCGGGCACGCGGGACTTTATCCAAGGCCCGGCTATGACCCGTGAACAGGCTGTACAGGCTGTCGCGGCGGGTATTGAATTGGTGCGCACCCAGAAGCAGAATGGCGTGCAGCTGCTGGCAACTGGGGAAATGGGCATCGGCAACACGACGACGTCCAGCGCGGTGGCGGCGGTGCTGCTGGGCCGCCCGGCTGCAGAGATGACAGGGCGCGGCGCGGGCCTGTCCGACGAAGGGCTGCACCGCAAAATTCATGCGATCGAGCGCGGCATTGCGGTCAACCACCCCAATGCCGCGGACCCGCTGGGCGTGCTGGCTGCGTTGGGCGGGTTCGATATCGCCGGGTTGTGCGGCGTGTTTTTGGGCGGTGCGCTGGAAAAAATCCCTGTCATCATGGACGGCTTCATCAGCGGTGTGGCGGCGCTGTGCGCGGTGCGGCTGTGCCCGGCTGCGGCCAAGGCCGTGTTTGCCAGCCATGCTTCCAGCGAACCCGCCGCCCGGCTGGTGCTGGATGCGCTCCACAAAAAGCCGCTGATCACCGCAGATTTGCACCTGGGCGAGGGCACGGGCGCGGTGGCCAGCCTGCCGCTGTGGGATATGGCGCTGGCCGTCTACAACCATTGCTATTCCTTCACGGAGGGCGGCATTGCGCCGTACACCCCGCAATGCTGACGCTGGTCATCGGCGGTGCGGCCAGCGGAAAAAGTGCCTTTGCGGAGTCTCTCTGCCTGTGCGCCCCGCTGCCCCGCACCTACCTTGCCACGATGCAGGTGTGGGATGCCGAGTGCGCAGCCCGCGTTGCCAAACACCGCGCCATGCGGGCCGAAAAGCAGTTTGACACGGTGGAATGCCCGCTGCACCTCGACCGGCTGACCCTGCCCAGGCGCGGGACTGTACTGCTGGAGGACCTGGGCAACCTGGCCGCCAACGAACTGTACGACCCAGACGGTGCAGGGGAAAACGCGGCCGCTGCGATTTTGCGCGGTATTGAAAATATTGCGCAGCAATGCGAAAATTTAATTCTCGTCTCCAATGAAGTATTCAGCGGCGGGGCCGATTACGCGGGCGATACCGACCGCTATCTGCGTACGCTGGCCGCCGTCAACAACGCGGCGGCTGCCCGCGCCGACGCCGTGGTGCGGGTCGTGTGCGGGATACCGGTCTATTATAAAGGAAGCGAAAGATGATGACAGCTTTGCAGACCATCGCCGTGGCGTTTGCCATGTTTTCCGCCCTGCCGATGCCGCAATTTGACTGGAACGCAAAAAATATGCGGTACGCGCTCTGCGCTTTCCCGCTGGTGGGGGCTGTGTGCGGGGCGCTGTGGTGCCTGTGCGGTATGCTGCCGCTGCCCGCGCTGGCCCGCGCGGCCGGCTTCTGCCTGGTGCCGGTCTGGGTCACGGGCGGCATCCACCTGGACGGCTACGCTGACACCTGTGACGCCCTGTCCAGCTACGGCGACACGGCCAAGAAGCTGGAAATTTTGAAAGACCCCCACTGCGGGGCGTTCGCGGTCATCCGGCTGTGCAGCTACTTTGCAGCGTATTTTGCGCTGTGCGGCTGTGTGCAGTTTACCCCGCGCGTCGGGGCGCTCTGGGCGCTGGCGCTGGTGGGGGAGCGGGCGCTGTCGGGCTTGGCTGTGGCGGCGTTCCCGCTGGCGAAAAACACCGGCCTTGCCCACACCTTTGCCACAGCGGCAGACAGGGTGAATGTGCGCCGTGCGCTGGCGCTGCTGTGCGCTGCGGTGGCGGCGGCGCTGCTGGCCCTGGGCGGCTGGGCACTGGTGCTGGCGGCGGCGGGCGTGTTTGTGCGGTATTATTTCGTCGCCAAAAAGCAGTTTGGCGGCACCACCGGCGATTTGGCCGGGTGGTTTTTGCAAAAATGTGAGATCTGGATGCTGGCGGCGCTGGCTGCCTGCCAGTGGCTGGGGGTGCTGTAAATGTTGTTCATCACCGGACCGCTGTACAGCGGAAAACGTACCTACGCGCAAAAATTCGGCGGGCGGCAGATTTATGAGGTGCAGACACGCGCCGCCGATGCCGCCGACCTGGCGGTGCTGGCTGACGAACTGGCTGCCTGCGACGTGGTGACTGCCACCGAGGTGGGCGGCGGTGTTGTGCCCATTGACCCCGCAGACCGCGCCGCACGGGAGGCGGCGGGCCGCCTGGCCTGCCTGCTGGCCGCGCGGGCAGACTGCGTTGTGCAGATGTTCTGCGGCCTGCCCACGGTTCTGAAAGGAGAACTTCCCGAATGCTGATTTACTTTTTACGGCACGGTTTAACGGACTATAATGCCCAGAAGCGCTACCAGGGCCAGCGGGATATCCCGCTCTCGGCGCAAGGGCTTGCCCAGCTGCGCAAAGCGGATATCGACCCAAAGGTCGTCTATATTTCTACCTTACAGCGCACAAAACAGACGGCGGAGGTGCTGTTCCCGCATGCAAAGCTCGTGCCGGTAGACGCCCTGAAAGAGATGTGTTTCGGCAGCTTTGAGGGGCGCAATTATGTCGAGATGGAGCACGACCCTGATTACCTGGCCTGGGTCGCCGCCAACTGCGAAAGCCAATGCCCCGACGGCGAGCGCAAGGCCGAATTTTCCGACCGCATCTGCAAGGCGTTTGCCGCGCTGGTGGACAAGGCTCTGGCCGACGGCGAGGAACTGCTGGTCATCCTGGCCCACGGCGGCACCCAGATGGCCGCGCTGGAGCGTTACGCCCTGCCGCACAAGGACTATTATGAGTGGTGCGGCCCCAATGCAGGCGGCTATGTGCTGGACGCCCGCGACTGGCCGACGCAGCATATTTTGCACCTGGTCAAGACCGTGCAGTACACCAAGGAGGGCACATGTTGATTTTTTGGGCGGTGCTGGGCGGTTTTTTGCTGGATGCCGTTTTCGGCGATCCGGTGTGGCTGCTGCACCCGGTCGTGCTGATGGGGCGGTGCATCACGGCGCTGGAAAAGCGCCTGCGTGCCGCCCTGCCCAAAACGCCGCAGGGTGAGCTGGCGGGCGGCTGCATCGTGGCGGCGGTGCTGCCGCTGGGGACACTGGTTGTGACCGGGCTTTCCTGCTGGGGTGCAGCAAAAATCCATCCGCTGCTGGGGCTGGCGCTGCAAATGTTCTGGTGCGCCCAGGCGCTGGCGGCGCGTGATCTTGTGCGGGAGAGCATGAACGTGTACAGGGAACTGCAAAGGGGCGACCTGCCTGCCGCCCGCAAGGCCGTGGCGCGTATTGTGGGGCGGGACACCCAGAACCTGACCGCTGAGGGCGTGACGAAAGCTGCCGTAGAGACAGTGGCCGAGAACGCCAGCGACGGTGTGATCGCGCCGCTTTTGTATATGCTTATCGGTGGTGCACCGTTGGCGCTGACCTACAAGGCCATAAACACGATGGATAGTATGCTCGGCTACAAAAACGAGAGGTATCTCTATTTTGGGCGCTGTGCCGCCAAATTGGACGACGCTGCCAACTGGCTGCCCAGCCGCCTGGCCGCCCTCTTGTGGGTCTGCGCGGCGGCCTTGACCGGCAGCAGCGCGGCGGGGGCATGGCGCATCTGGCGGCGGGATCGCTGCAACCACGCCAGCCCCAACAGCGCCCAGACCGAGAGCGCCTGCGCCGGGGCCTTGGGCGTGCAGCTGGCAGGGCCAGCCTACTATTTTGGCGAGTATTACGATAAACCGACGATCGGTGACCCACTGCGCCCGGTGGAACCGCAGGATATTCTGCGGGCTGACCGAATGATGTACGCCGAGAGCGTGCTGGCGCTGGCCTTGGGGCTGGCCGTGCGGGCACTGCTTGTGTTTGGATTGTGAGGCAACAAAAATGAAGTTGGTACATGGCGGAGATTGGGCGGGCTACCGGGCAGAATTTGGCCGCGATGCGCTGGATTTTTCGGCCAATGTCAGCCCACTGGGTCTGCCTGCGGGCGTGGCGGCGGCCATCACGGCGGCGCTGCCAATGGCAGACCGCTACCCGGATCCGTTGTGCCGCGACCTGCGGAAGGCGCTGGCAGAGGCTGAGGGCGTACCCGCCGAACAAATTTTGTGCGGCAACGGGGCAGCAGACTTAATTTTCCGCCTGGCGCTGGCCCTGCGCCCGCGCCGCGCGCTGCTGCCCGCGCCCACCTTTGCCGAGTATGCCGCCGCGCTGGATACCGTGGGCTGTGCGGTGCAGCGTGTGTTTTTGCAGGAAGAAAGCGACTTTGCCGTGACGGATGACTTTGTGGATGCCGTGACCGATGATATCGACGCTGTCTTTTTGTGCCAGCCCAACAACCCTACCGGGCAGGTCACACCGCCGGAACTGGTGCAAAAACTGCTGCGCCGCTGTGCCGCCTGCGGCGCGGTGTTGGTGGTGGACGAGTGCTTTTTGGACTTTTTACCCGACCGCGATGCACTGACTGCTAAACAATTTTTACACGATGCATCGAATCTTATCATCCTAAAGGCCTTTACTAAGCTCTACGCCATGGCGGGCGTGCGGCTGGGGTACGCGCTGTGCGGGAATGCCGCGCTGATGGACAAAATGCGTGCGGCGGGGCAGCCGTGGGCGGTGTCCAGCCTTGCGCAGGCGGCAGGGCTGGCGGCGCTGGGCGAGACTGCCTACGCCGACTGTGTGCGGGACCTCATTGCCGAGGAACGCCCCAAGCTGGCAGCGGGACTGCGTGCCCTGGGATTGTACGTGGTAGGGGGCCGGGCCAACTACCTGCTGTTCCAGGCCCCTGCCGACTTTGGCGAAACCCTGCGCCGGCGCGGTGCGGTCGTGCGCAGCTGCGCCAACTACCCGGGTTTGGATGGCAGCTGGTACCGTACCGCTGTGCGTACCAACGCCGAAAATCAAAAGCTGTTGCAAATCATGGGGGAGGTGCTGGCGTGAGCAAAGCAAAATGTATCATGGTGCAGGGCACGATGAGCGGTGCAGGGAAAAGCCTGCTCTGTGCCGCACTCTGCCGCATTTTTGCCCAGGATGGCTACAAGACGGCACCGTTCAAAAGCCAGAACATGGCGTTGAACAGCTTTGTGACCCGCGACGGGCTGGAAATGGGCCGCGCCCAGGTCGTGCAGGCCCAGGCCGCGGGCGTGGAGCCGGATGTGCGGATGAACCCGATTTTGCTCAAACCCAGCAGTGACATTGGCAGCCAGGTCATCGTCAACGGCGAGGTGCGTGGCGATATGCCCGCACAGGAATATTTCCGCCATAAAAAGGCGCTGATCCCAGATATTCTGCGTGCCTACGACAGTCTGGCTGAGGAATTCGATGTCGTTGTCATCGAGGGCGCGGGCAGCCCGGCCGAGATCAACCTGAAGGCCGACGACATCGTCAATATGGGGCTGGCGAAGCTGGTGAACGCCCCGGTGCTGCTGGCCGGGGATATCGACCGGGGCGGCGTGTTTGCGCAGCTGTACGGTACGGTGGAACTGCTGGAACCCGATGAGCGGGCACGGATCAAAGGACTTATCATCAATAAATTCCGCGGGGATGTGGAGATCCTGCGCCCTGGTCTGACGATGCTGGAAGAAAAGACCCGCCTGCCGGTGGTAGGCGTAGTGCCGTATCTGAAAGTGGATATCGAGGACGAGGACTCGCTCTCGACGCGGCTGGAACAAAAAAGTGCCGTAAAACCGTTGGATATCGCCGCTGTGCGATTGCCGCATATCTCGAATTTCACCGATTTTATACCGCTGGAGCAGCACCCGCTGCTGAGCGTGCGGTACGTGCAGACCGCGCGGGAGCTGGGTGCGCCTGATTTAGTCATTTTGCCCGGCACGAAAAACACGGTGGGGGACCTGCTTTGGCTGCGGCAGTCCGGACTGGAGGCCGCGCTGCTGAAATTGGCGGCAGGCGGCACGCCGGTGTTGGGCGTCTGCGGCGGCTACCAGATGTTGGGCCAAACGCTGGACGACAGCCAGGGCACCGAGAGCGGCCGCCCGCAAACGCTGCGCGGGCTGGGACTGCTGCCGACACAGACAATTTTTACCGCCGACAAGCGCCGCGCCCAAATCGAAGCCAGCGCCGCCGCGCCCTTTGCGGGGGCCGCGCTGACCGGGTACGAAATCCACACAGGCCGTACTGCCGTGCAGGGAGCACCGTTCTGCACCCACGCCGACGGCACATCCGAGGGCTGCGTGCAGGACACGGTGTTCGGAACCTATCTGCATGGCCTGTTTGACAGCGGTGAGCTGACCGAGCGGCTGGCGGCGTATCTCTGCGCACGCAAGGGGATTGCCCCCGAGGCCGCCGCGCCCATTCCAATGGCCGCCTACCGCGAACAGCAATTCGACCTGCTGGCCGACGGTGTGCGCCGCGCCCTGGATATGGACGCTGTCTACGCAGCCATAGGTCTTGTAAACCCGAAAGGAGACAAAAAATGACGCCGCAGCATCATTTGCCCGCTGATATTGAGCGCACGAGCATGGGCATCATCACGGCGGAACTGGCCGCGCGGGGATTGCAAATCCCGGAGGAAAGCGCCGCCGTTGTCAAGCGGGTCATCCACACCACAGCGGATTTTGACTATGCCGAAAATCTGCACTTCACCCCCGGCGCGGTGGCGGCGGGCATGGCCGCCGTGCGCAGCGGAGTGACGATCATCACCGACACAAATATGGCGCTGGCAGGCATCACCAAGCCCGGACTGGCGCGGCTGGGCGGGCAGGCGCTCTGCTTTATGGCGGACCCCGCTGTGGCCGCAGCGGCCAAGCAGGCAGGCACGACCCGCGCCGTGGCCGCCATGCACAAGGCCGCACGGGACTGCCCCGGCGCGGTGCTGGCTGTCGGCAACGCCCCCACGGCGCTGCTGACCATCGTGGAAAAAATCGAAAACGGCCTGCGCCCGGCGCTGGTCATCGGCGTGCCGGTGGGCTTTGTGAACGTGGTGGAAAGCAAGGAACGCCTTTTTGCCGTCTGCACGCAGTATGGCGTGCCTGCCATCGTGGCCATGGGCCGTAAGGGCGGCAGCAACGTTGCCGCCGCCATCTGCAATGCTCTCATCTACTCCGCCGCCGAGATGCTCGACCCTGCGGCAAGAGGATGGCAGTAATACACTTTCTACCCCCCGGTGTTTCCCTACAACCGAAAATTTTGGCGCGGAGGAGGCGTTTTGCCTCCTCCGCTTTTTTGTTTCCCTATAAAATCCGTCAGCGTTTCTCCGGCTTCCTGCCTGAATTTTGCAGAAAGGTGCGGGCAGATATAGTTGAACACGGGAATGGTACTTTAGTATCCTGCTGCTGCGGGTCTTTTTGTTTGTAAAGAGCTTGCACTTTGTAAAATAGAATTACGGAAATATCAGGTCAGATCAGGGCCCAAGCGCCCATCAGAATGGCCAGAAACACTACATTGGAAATAGTAAACATCGCAAAATAGTGCCATTTTTCAGCAGGTACTTCATTTGCAATCTGTCGATAAGAAATTAGGCTTGCCATGGATGCAATTAATGTGCCAAGGCCACCAAGGTCTGTGCCAATAATCAGCGCACGGAAATTATCGGTAAATCCAGAAAGCAGGATGGCAGCAGGCAGATTACTGGTCACTTGAGAGGCCAGAACTGATACGAAAACCTCATGGCCGGCCAGAATATTCTGCAACCATCCAGAGAACGCTTCCATCCGACCTAAGTTCCCGATGAAAATGAACAGTGCTACAAAGGTAAGAATCAGAGAATAGTCTACGTGGCCAAGAGTGGGGCGGTCGGCAAAGAAGATGCACACCAAGATAGCGACGAATGCAACACCGTATGGGAGAACACGCAATACAACCAATAAACAGGCGACAAACAGAATACCGTACAACGCAATGAGTTTCTTGTCTGGTTTTGAGTTTACCGCAGAATGAGTTACAACAATGTCGGAACCTTCACGGCATAGCCATACTGCCCATATAGCAATAAGCACTAATGATATGATGGAATAGGGGAGCATCAACAGAACAAAAGAGCTCATATCCATCCCGCTCTTGCCATACAGATACAGGTTTTGGGGATTGCCAAGCGGTGTGAGCATACTGCCAAGGTTGGCAGCTATCGTCTGCATGCAGACGATAGGGAGGAGCAGTTTGCTACGAACAGATGCGTTCAAACTATTCAGAACGACAAACGTAAATGGTACGAATGTTAGCAGCGATACATCGTTTGTTATCAGCATACTGCTGAAGAAGCACAGGCCAACGAGAACAACTGTTAGCTGCAAAGTGGTGCGGGTATGAGATAGGAGGGCATGGCCGAGTCTATCAAATACGCCTTGCCCTCTCAGTCCGGCCATAACTGTCATTAGCGAAAACAGGATTGCAAGAGTACGGAAATCGATATATCCGAGGTATTCTGCGTCCGGGGGGACAAAGAAAGCGGAAATGATCGCCAAACAAGTGGCAATGCTCAGGACGGGTTCTTTCTGAAAAATGTGCTTAATCATCATAAATAAGATCCTCTTCCCGATCATTCGTTATCTCTTCCGGACGGCAAAACCAAAAGCTGTACCGCAAATACCACCGACAATGTGCATAAAGTTAGCTACATTATCTTGTATAAAGAGGATACTGTATACCTGCTGGCTTAAGTACAGCACGCCAACCAAGATGAAGGTGATAGGGATACCTCCATTCTTACTGCCGGCCAAACTGGAGAGCATGATGAGCATGAATACGATACCGGATGCACCAAGCAATGCAGAAGTGGGGAACAGCACACACTGCAATATGCCGGATACCAGCGCGGTCATAAGGATACCGCTTAGAAGTGTTCGGCTTCCATATCGTTCTTCCAAAGGTGGAGCGATAACAAGGAAGAGGAGCATATTGTTTATAAAGTGATTCCAACCGCCGTGGCCAAGGACATGACCGAACAACCGGACATAGAATAGTGGATCCGTCATCGACGAGCGATACACACTAAACAGGTGCGAGGTTGTCCAGTTGTTTGTTAAGTAGCCCAATATCAGAGAGGCGAGGGACAAAAAGAAAAAGGTCAGTGTGACGGGGGCATTGTATTGGAGTCGGATGCCGCTGCGTTTCATAGAAGTTCCTCCATCATTATTGGATATTATTAGTATAGCACATTAGAGCGAAATATGTTGCAGAATAGAAAATAATCTGGAATAGTAAAAGAAAAAGTAAATAAAACCATTTAAAGGCGATTGGATATTTCACAGGGAAGATACGCAGCAGTGGTCAAATAGTAGTCAGCAAGGGCTGCCCCTGTAGCGGGATAATTTGTGTACTATCCTTTTATAATACCGGAAGATGAGCACAATGACGCTTCAATTAGATAAATATTTTTATCTAATAATATTGACATTCGAAGCAAATGTGCTATAATGACCTCATTGACAATTATGTCAATTTATTTAGTTAAATTATGTGAGGTACGTAGTATGAACTTTGAAGAATTGAAAGAAGTATTTGTTGACACCCTGAACTGCGATGCTGACAAGGTAACCATGGATGCCAGCCTGACCGACGACCTGCAGGCGGACAGCCTGGATGCGGTAGAGCTGAACATGGCGTTTGAGGACAAGTTCGGCGTCACGATCGCTGACGAGGATCTGGGGACGCTTAAAACCGTGGGCGATATCTTCAACTATCTGGCTGCACGGGCAGCCTAAAGGGTATTGCGGAATGAGTGCCATTGAAAAGCTGTTCCCGACCAGCCCGCAGGAGCGCAGCTTTCAGATGAAAGCCCGCCGCGATGCCGGTACGGCAGCGCCCAACTGGGTGCCGCCGCAATTTGTCGCCTGCAAAAAATGCGGCCGCCGCGCCACCCGTCAGGTTTGGACCAAAAGCCTGTATGTTTGCCCCAACTGCGGGGTGCATCTGCCCATCGGGGCCTATTATCGGTTTAGTACGGTTTTGGATCACGGAACCTTTAAAGAACTGAACCCGGACATTGCGCCCAACGATGTGCTGCATTTTCCTGATTATCCGGAAAAGCTGGCCGCTGCTTCGGTCAAGACCGGCCTGAAAGAAGCCGCCGTTACAGCAACCGGCAAGATCGGCGGCGTGCAGGCGGTGGTCGCTGTGTTGGACAGCCGCTTTTTTATGGGCAGCATGAGCACCGCTGTTGGTGAGAAAATCACACGTGCGATCGAGTACGCTGCCGACAAGCACCTGCCGCTCATCATTTTTTCTGCCAGCGGCGGCGCACGGATGCAGGAGGGTATTTTCAGCCTGATGCAGATGGCCAAAACCAGCGCTGCGCTGGAACGGTTCAACCGCAGCGGCGGGTTGTACATCAGTGTGCTGACTCACCCCACCACAGGCGGAGTTACGGCAAGCTTTGCCAGTCTGGGTGATATTACGCTCGCCGAACCGGGGGCGCTCATCGGCTTTGCAGGGCCGCGCGTCATTGAACAGACCATCGGTGAAAAACTGCCCGACGGGTTCCAACGCAGCGAGTTCCAGCTGGAACACGGCTTTGTGGATCAGGTCGTGCCGCGCACCGAGTTAAAAGAGGTCTTAACACGGCTCTTGCAGCTCCACACACAGGGGAGGAAGCGCAGATGATCAAGGAAGTTTTGCAGCAATTGGAACCGCTGGACGCGCAGATCGACGCGCTGTGCAGCCGTGCCGATGACGCCGAAATGGCGAACACGACCGCCCATGCGGCCGAACTGGCCGAGCTTTCCGCAGAGGAAAATGCGCTTTTACAGCGCTGCACCTCGCTGACGGCGGAGGACCGTGTTTTTCTGGCCCGCCGCCCTGACCGCCCGCACATTACCGAAATAATCGATAACTTGTTTACTGACTTTTTTGAGCAGTGCGGCGACCGACAATGCAAAGAGGATGCGGCCATTTTATGCGGAATCGCACGGTTCCACGGGATGCCCGTTACCGTTTTGGGGCACCGCAAAGGGACCACGCTGGAAGAAAACCTGCGCTGCAACTTTGGTATGCCGGGACCGGAGGGCTACCGCAAGGCCCTGCGCGTGATGAAACAGGCAGAAAAATTTCACCGTCCCATCATCACTTTTATTGACACTCCCGGTGCTTACCCTGGCAAGGATGCTGAAGAACGCGGTCAGGGGGAAGCCATTGCCCGCAACCTGATGGAGATGAGCGGCCTGACCGTCCCGGTGTTGGCCATTGTCACAGGCGAGGGATCCAGCGGCGGCGCACTGGGGCTGGGCGTTGCCAACCACATTCTGATGCTGGAAAATGCCGTGTACTCAGTGCTCAGCCCCGAGGGATTTGCCAGTATTTTGTGGAAAGATGCTTCCCGCAGCGGTGAGGCATGCACCATGATGAAGCTGACGGCACAGGACCTGTACGCAGATGGCATCGTGGAAGAGATCATCCCCGAACCGCTGGGCGGCGCACAGCGTGGGCGGCAGCTGCTTTTCAGCCGGTTGGATACCGCTATTGCGGTACACCTTGCTGCCTTATGCAAGATGAGCGGCAAGGCCTTGGCCGACCAGCGATACAAAAAATACCGCCGCATCGGAGAAATGAGGGGCGCATGAAAGGTTTACAGCTGCTGGCTACCGGTGGGGCGTTGCCCAACCGTGTGGTGACGAACGAGGATCTGCGCCGGCAAGTGGACACCAGCGATGAATGGATCACGACTCGCACCGGCATCTGCCAGCGCTATTACTGCACCGAAAACGAGGATGCCGCCACGCTGGCCATCACCGCCGCCCGTCAGGCCCTGACCCGCAGCGGTCTGACGGCAAACGACATTGCCTGCTGTGTTGTGGCAACGCTCTCGGCCCCAACGGCCACCCCAAGCATTGCCTGCCGCGTACAGGCTGCCTTGGGTCTGCCGGAAGACCGGCCTGCCTTTGATGTGAATGCGGCTTGTTCGGGCTTTATTTATGCCGCCGCCGCGGCCCACGGGCTCTTGAACACGCTGGGCGGGCGGTATGCGCTGGTCATTGGCTGTGAGGCACTCTCCCGCATGGTGGATCCGACCGACCGCACGACCTGTGTATTATTTGGCGATGGCGCGGGTGCGGCTGTTTTTGAGCTGGCCGAAAATGCACCGTTCGCCGTAACTTTAGGCGCACGGGGCAGTGAAGCGATCCGCGCGGGCGGCCCTGCGGCCCGCGATACCGCACCGATCACGATGGACGGCAAGGCTGTTTTCCGCTTTGCCGTGGAGGCTATGCCGCGCTGTCTGCAAGCCGTGCTGGACCGCAGCCAAAAAACATTGGCTGACCTGGACTGGGTAGTCTGCCACCAGGCCAACAGCCGCATAATTGACCATTGTGTCAAAAGCTTACACGCAGAACCGTCAAAATTTTACAAGAACATAAGCCGTCACGGCAACACCAGTGCTGCCAGCATCCCGATTGCCCTGCATGAAATGGCGGAAAGTGATTTGCTGCGCCCCGGCCAGACGCTGGCCTGCATCGGCTTTGGCGGCGGTCTGACATGGGGCGGGATGCTGCTGACGTATGAGGGTAGAAAATGAAGCTGCTCAATGAAATTTTAGGTACAAAATATCCCATTATACAGGGCGGCATGGCCAATATCGCCACAGGCGAGTTTGCCGCTGCCTGTTCCAATGCCGGGGCGCTGGGACTGATCGGCTCCGGCGGCATGGACGCGGATTCCCTGCGGGAAAACATCCGCCGCTGCCGCGCCCTGACCGATAAGCCCTTTGGCGTGAACATCATGCTGATGCACCCGCAGGCGGATGAATTTGCCAAAATCGTGGTGGAAGAGGGCGTAAAGATCGTCACCACCGGGGCGGGAAATCCGGGGAAGTACATGGCCGCCTGGAAAGCGGCCGGCATCACGGTCATCCCCGTGGTGGCGGCAGCCATTTTGGCCAAACATCTGGAACCGCTCGGCATTGACGCCGTTATTGCCGAGGGCACCGAGAGCGGCGGTCATGTGGGTGAGATGACAACGATGGCACTTGTCCCGCAGGTCGTCGATGCCGTCCATGTGCCTGTCATTGCTGCGGGCGGCATCGCCGATGGGCGCGGGTTGGCTGCAGCGCTGGCATTGGGGGCGTGCGGTGTGCAGGTCGGTACCTGTCTGCTGGCAAGCACTGAGTGCCCGATCCACGAAAACTATAAAGCGGCCCTGTTGAAGGCCCGTGACAGCGATACCATCGTGACCGGGCGCATCAGCGGGACCCCCGTGCGCGTACTGAAAAACCGCATGAGCCGCGAGTACGTCCGCCAGGAAAAGGCCGGGGCTGACAAAATGGCGCTGGAACGCTTTACTTTAGGCAGTCTGCGCAAGGCTGTGTTTGACGGCGACACCGAGAGTGGCAGCCTGATGGCCGGACAGGCCGCAGGGCTGCTGCACGAAGTCCGCCCGGTGGAAGAAATCTTTGCCTCGATGGTAAACGATGCCCAAAACTGCATTGGTGGGCTGCACAAGGAGATCACCTTATGAAACTAGCATTTTTATACGCCGGGCAGGGCAGCCAGCACGTCGGCATGGGCCAGGATCTTTACGAGACTTTCCCGGCTTTCCGCGCCGCTTTTGACGAAGCCGACGCGGCGGTGGATTTTGATTTGAAAGAAGTCTGCTTTACCGACGCAGCAGGCGTATTGAACGAGACCCAATACACCCAGCCCTGCATGACGGCGTTTGCCGCTGGCCTTACTGCCGTACTGCGGGAGGCAGGTGTCACACCGGATTATGCGGCGGGGCTGTCACTGGGGGAGTATTCCGCCCTGACCTGCGCGGGGGTGTTCGATGTGCGGACCGCAGTCGCTTTAACCGCTTTCCGCGGTAAGGCAATGGCGGCGGCTGCGGCTGGGCGCACCTGCGGGATGACAGCCGTTTTAGGGCTGGACGAAGCTCCCCTCCAGGCATGCTGCAATGCAGCTGCCGACAAAGGCGTTGTGCAGATCTGCAACTACAACTGCCCCGGCCAGCTGGTCATTGGCGGTGACAAAGCCGCCGTGGACGAAGCTGCCGCGCTGGCGCTTGCTGCCGGGGCACGGCGCTGCCTGCCGCTGAATGTCAGCGGCCCTTTCCATACCTCATTGATGCACCCGGCCGGGGATGCACTGCGGGAGAAATTTAAGGCTACCCACTTTGCGCCGATGCAGTTCCCGGTGCTGTTCAACTGCTTGGGACACGAGATGGAGGAAACCGACACCATTGCCGCGCTGCTGGAAAAACAGGTGCAGTCCGGCGTGCGTTGGGAAGCGACCGTCCGCCGTCTGGCAGAATTGGGCGTGGACACTGCCATTGAGATCGGCCCCGGCAGGGCGTTGACCGGGTTTGTCAAAAAGACTGTGGGAAGTGCCATCTCGTGCTACCCGGTGGAAACGGCCACGCAGCTGCAACAGCTGCTGCGCACCCTGAAAGGAGCCTGACCATGCCGCAAACCGAAAACTTGCGCCGTGCCGCCCTGATTACGGGCGGGGCCAAAGGCATTGGCCGTGCCATTTGCCGGGCTTTGGCCGAAAACGGCATGAACATTGCCGTCAACTATGCCGGCAGCGCTGCCGCTGCCGAGGAAACGGCCGCAGCCTGCCGCGCCCTTGGTGTGCAGGCTATCACACTGCAGGCGGACGTGCGCAGCCCCGAAGCATGTCAGAAACTGGTAGAAGACACCGCGGCCGCTTTTGGGCGGATCGATGTGCTTGTCAACAACGCCGGCATTACCGCCGACAAATTGCTTCTGCGCATGACCGAAGCCGATTTTGACAACGTGCTTGCCACCAACCTGAAAGGGGCGTTTTTCTGCACCAAAGCGGCCTGCCGCTTTATGATGCACCAGCGATATGGGCGCATCATCAGCGTCAGCAGCGTTGTCGGTCTGCACGGCAACGCGGGTCAGGCCAACTACGCGGCCAGCAAGGCGGGACTGATCGGCCTGACGAAAAGCACTGCCAAAGAGTATGCTGCCCGCAATATCACCGCCAACGCCGTGGCTCCCGGCTTTATTGCAACGGATATGACCGCCGTGTTATCAGAACCAGCCCGTGCCGCAGCGGAAGCAGCCATCCCGGCAGGCAAAATCGGCCATGCCGAGGATGTTGCAGCGGCGGTGGCTTTTCTGGCAGGGGAGCAGGCCGGATACATTACCGGCCAGGTCCTTTGCGTTGACGGCGGAATGGGAATGTGAGGTGTGCAATGGACACAAAAAAGAAACGCCGGGTCGTTATCACCGGCCTTGGCACGGTAAATCCTACCGGCAATACCGTGGCTGAAAGCTGGGCCGCTGTTAAGGCTGGCCGCTGCGCCGTTGGGCCGATCACCGCTTTTGATGCGACCGATTTTAAGGTAAAGCTGGCCGCAGAGGTCAAGGATTTTGACCCCGCCGAACGTATCGACAAACGTGAAGCCCGCAAAATGGCGCGCTTTACCCAGTTCGCCGTGGCCGCCGCTGAGGAAGCGGTTCGGGACAGCGGTCTTGCACTGGAAGAAATCGACCGCGCACGGTTCGGTGTTATCCTTTCCAGCGGCATCGGCGGCCTGCCCACGATCGAGGAAGAACACACCCGCGGCCAGCAGCGTGGCTTTGAAAAAGTCAGTCCCTATTTTGTCCCCATGGCCATTGGCAATATGGCGGCGGGGCAGATTGCCATCCGTTTTGGCTTGCAGGGCATGTGCAGCTGCCCCACCACCGCCTGTGCAGGCGGTACCAATGCGATCGGCGATGCGTTCCATCGTATCCGCGATGGGTACGAGGACCGTATGCTCTGCGGCGGCAGCGAAAGCTGCATCAGCCCGCTGGGCGTGGGCGGCTTTGCCAGCATGAAAGCCCTTTGCACGGCGGACGACCCGGCCCGGGCCTCGATTCCTTTTGATGCCCGCCGCAGCGGCTTTGTGATGGGCGAGGGCAGCGGCGTACTGCTGCTGGAAGAGTTGGAAGCTGCCCGGGTACGCGGTGCCAAAATTTATGCCGAGGTCGTAGGCTACGGTGCCAACTGCGATGCTTACCACTTTACTGCCCCGGCCCCGGGCGGCGCAGGCGGTGCGGCCTGTATGCAGCTGGCGCTGGCCGATGGCGAGGTAATGCCTGAACAGATCGGCTACATCAACGCCCACGGAACGTCCACTCACCTGAATGACAGCTGCGAGACAGCGGCCATCAAAACGGTGTTCGGCGACCATGCGTACAAGCTGGCCGTGTCTTCTACCAAGTCGATGACCGGTCATTTGCTGGGCGGCGCCGGCGGGGTAGAGGGCGTATTCACCGCGCTGGCCCTGCACGATGCCTTTTTGCCCGCCACTGTCAATTTGCAGGAGCCGGACCCGGAGCTGGATCTGGACTATATCCCCAACCAGGGTCGCGCGGCGCAGGTGGAGTATGCCATGAGCGATAGTCTGGGCTTTGGCGGCCATAACGCCTGCGTGGTATTCAAACGCTGGGAGGGATGAGGATGAACTGTACGCCAAATGAACCGCCCCGGACCATGACCGCGGCAGAAATCGAAAAGATTCTGCCGCACCGCTATCCGTTTGCTTTGGTGGATAAGATTCTGGACTACACCCCCGGCCAATGGGCACGGGGCGTCAAATGCGTGACCCGTACGGAACCGTTTTTTGAGGGGCACTTCCCGGGACACCCCGTTATGCCCGGTGTGCTGATCCTGGAAGCGCTGGCCCAAACCGGAGCGGTAGCCGCGTTAAGCCTGCCGGAAAACCGCGGCAAGCTCGCCCTGTTCGGCGGCGTAAAAAACGCCCGCTTCCGCCGTCAGGTCATACCCGGCGATGTGCTGACATTGGAATGCGAGCTGATAGAACAGCATGGCCCGGTAGGCATCGGCAAGGCCACCGCATGGGTGGATGGCGTGCGCGCGGCCAACGCCGAGCTGACGTTTGTTCTCACGGATGCCTGAGGGCTGGTTTTGCATGGCGGAATGTGCTATAATAAAACCACTAACCTACAGGGGGATTCTCGCTATGCTGGACCAGACATTCGGACGGGTATATACCAAATTCAAACTGCATTTTTATAAGCAGATCTTCAGTCGATTCGAGGACCGCGAAGCCACGCTGACGACGGTAGAATCTTTCTGCATGGAAGTCATCATGGCATTGGGCGAACCTACGATTGCGCAGTTCAGCCACATGATGAATCTTTCTACCCCCAATGCCGCCTATAAAATCAACTCGCTGGTCAAAAAAGGCTATGTAGAGCGCATCCAGTCCACCACCGACAAGCGGGAATACCGCCTGCGCCCGACCCAAAAGTACATTGATTACTATAACATCAGCTATTCCTATTTGCACCTGGTCATGGAGCGCGCTAAACAACGCTTCACTCCTGATGACTTGGCTAAATTGGAGGAAATGCTGCAAGTCGTCTCCGATGAACTGATGCCGGAGATTCAACTGCCTAAATAATTATACCAATTCTAAAATCGTCTGCGATGGCGACCCAAACCCGCAATTGGTAAGCCGGGCAGAGGAAAGTTATCTGCCGGTCAGCTTACAAAGCGGCGAGCAAGTTGTTGCAGGTTCCGAAGAACAGCAGCCAGCAGAAAAAGCAATATAAAAATAGCCACCTGAGATTCCGAAGGTTCCCGGATTTCAGATGGCTATTTCTTATATTTGTTTAGCACTCCCGCATTCTTGCAAGGAGGGAAAATTTTGCATTGGTTTCAGTGCATTTTTGCGGTATTGATGATCCTGTGTTTATCACTGCAGCTCCTTATAGGTTTCTTCCTGCACCGGCTCGCACCACTCGTTAGAGGTGCCTTCGCCGGGCACTTCCACTGCCAGATGAGAGAACCAGCAATCGGGTGCAGCACCGTGCCAGTGCTTGACCTCCGGGGGAATGTTCACCACATCGCCCGGATGCAGCTCCTGCGGCGCTTTGCCCCATTCCTGATAGTAGCCCCGGCCTGCCACGCAGACAAGGATCTGCCCACCGCCCTTTGCGGCATGGTGGATGTGCCAGTTGTTCCGGCAGCCCGGCTCAAAGGTGACGTTGTAAATGCCAACCTGTGCGGTGGACAGGGGGGCCAGATAGCTTTTTCCGCTGAAATACTGTGCAAAACCGTCGTTGGATGCACCGATGGGGAACACCATTTCACTCTGGTGCTTTGCCTTGGCATCCTCTGCAGCGTCCTCTGCCCAGACTTCCTTTGCCATGCGGAAAGCCGCCCACGCCTTGGGCCAGCCTGCATAAAATGCCGCATGGGTCAGGATCTCTGCAATCTCAGTCCGGGTAATACCGTTGTTTTTCGCTGCCGTCAGGTGATACCGAAACGAGGAGTCCGTCAGTCCCTGCGCCATCAGTGCCACCACCGTCACAAGGCTGCGGTCCCGGAGGGAGAGTTTATCCTCTCGGCTCCACACCTGTCCGAATAGTACCTCGTCGTTAAGTTCCGCAAATTTGGGCGCAAATTCGCCCAGAGCATCCCGCCCTGCTGTCTGTTTCACTGCCATTATACGTTCCTCCCCATCTCGTAAGCCTGTGCCATGGCAGAGGTGTTCCGCACCGCACCCGGCTCGTAAACACCACCTGCTACAAGGACTCCCTTTTCCGCGGCACCTTCCACACAGTCTGCATAGCCCCGGAAGCAGGCCAGCGTAGTGTCCGCAGAGGCTTTTTCCTCGTCTGCCATGGTGGTGATGTAGTAAAATTCCTTGTCTTTGACCTCAAGCCACCGTGCCACGGTACGGTCGATCACTGTCTTCAACTGGGCACTGATGGAGTAGAAGTATACCGGGCTTGCCAGCACAATGACATCGGCATCGATCATCTTTTGCAGGATGTCTGCCATATCATCCTTGTGGACGCAGGCTCCACCGTGGGTGCTGCAGTAGTAGCAGCCGGAACAGGGAGCTACCTTTTTCTCAGCGACCCGGATCTTTTCTGCTTTGTGCCCGGCATCCTGTGCTCCACGCAGAAATTCATCGCATAGAATATCAGAGTTACCGCCCTTCCGTGGACTGCCAGACAAAATCAATACCTTCTTGCTCATAGGAACCTCCTTGACAGCGGAGTGCATCCGCATTATGGCTTTTGATAAAGTTTGATTTTATCATACAACTTAAAGCGCACTTTAAGTCAAGGGCTTTTTGAAAAAACGGAGGCTTCAGATGATCTATACCGTAGGCGAAATGGCACAAAAGCTGGGCGTACCTGCCTCCACCCTGCGCTACTACGACAAAGAAGGGGGACTTCCCTTTGTGGAGCGTTCCTCCGGCGGCATTCGGATGTTCCGGGGAACCGACTTCGAGTGGCTGCAGGTCATCCGCTGCATGAAAAAAGCCGGAATGTCCATCAAGGATATCCGGCAGTATATTGAGTTTTCCATGCAGGGAGCTGAGCTACGATCGCTTATGTATGAAAAACGCAGTTACAGCGTATTTCAAGCCTTTGAAGTCGTCAATTTCCAATAGTGGTCAAATGGTGGTCAAGCGTCAAGCGACATATCGACCAAGCAGGAGGGCTGATTCCGCCCAGCGTAAATTACATTGGTAACATACGCGAAAAGATTAAGTTCATCAATCCAGAAATAGATATAATAATATTCATCGCTTTTATTATATCCCTTTAGGGTAGATTCTTTTACACTTTCAGCATCCTGTACCCAATGCCAATATGCGTCTGGATATACTGCGGTGAATCCGGCTCGGATTCCAGCTTTTTGCGCAGCGTAGCCATAAAAACGCGAAGGGAAGCCACGTCATTGCCCCAGGAACTGCCCCAGACTTCGTGGGTGATATAAGTATGGGTCAACACTTTGCCGCAATTCTTGGCCATGACGCAGAGCAGCTTGTATTCGATGGGGGTCAGGTGCAGTTCCTGCCCTTTCAATGTGGCACAGCCCGCCGCAAAATCAATTTGCAAATCACCGTTGGTAAAAACAGAACTACCGGCGGCGTTTTGCAGCATCAAGATGCGGCGGAACGTTACCCGCAGCCGCGCCAGCAGCTCTTCTACCGAGAACGGCTTCGTCAGATAGTCATCCGCGCCGCTGTCCAAGGCTTCGATTTTATCGCTGTCCTCGCTGCGGGCGCTGATAACGATGATGGGCATCGCAGACCAACTGCGAATACGGCGAATCACCTCGATGCCATCCAAATCAGGCAGACCAAGATCTAGCAGCATCACATCCGGCGCATGGATTGTTGCTTGTTGGAGCGCTTCTGAGGCAGTAGCCACTGCAATGTACTTGTAATCCTGCGTTTTCAGTGTTGTGGTAATCAGGTTGCGGATAGGCGCGTCGTCCTCCACGACCAGAATCAAGGGTTTATTCATGCAAAGAAACCTCCCCAAGGGGCAGTGTAAAAGTAAAGATGCAGCCGTGCGGCTTATTGTCGGACAGTGTGATCGTGCCGCCGTGGGCTGCGATGATCGTGCGGCAAAGAGCCAATCCCAACCCAAGGCTGCGGCGGCTGTCCGAAATTCGTTTTTCCCCGGTGGAGAACATCTCAAACACTTTTTCTTTTGCTTCATCCGGGATGCCGGGGCCGTCATCGCTTACCTGGATTACGGCGTTTTCCCCCTGCGCCGCAGCGGAAAGGACAATGTGTGACCCTGCGGGCGTGTATTTGATGGCATTGTCCACCAGATTGATCAACACCTGCACAACCAGCTTGGCATCCATGCGCGCCAGCAGCAGGTCATCGGCCATCTGCACAGTAATCGTGTGCTGCGCACTGTGCCGGTTGGTATGGCGCAGGGCCTCTTCGAACACTTCACTTACCAGTTCTGTGGAGATGGACAGATTCATCCTTCCATCCTCAATACGGGAAATGGAAAGAATGTTCTCCACCAGATTGATCAGCCACATGGAATCGTTGTAGATGTCCAGAAATGTTTGTTTCCGGGTGGGGGCATCCATCATCTCATAGTTGCTGATGAGGTTGGAGGCATTGCCGGAAATGGATGTGAGCGGGGTTCGCAGGTCGTGGGAAATCGTGCGCAACAAATCGGCGCGCAGCTGTTCGTTCTTGGCATGGACGGCAGCGCGCTCTTTCTCTTCGGCATTGCGGATATTCTGAATCGCCAATGTAACCGTGATGATGGAAACGATCAGCATAATGGCAAAGGTGACTGGGTAGCCGCGCTCGTATGCGTGTAGCGTCAGGCGGGGCTCTGTAAAACAAAAATTGAAAAGCAGCACGCTGGAAAACGAGCTTAAAAAGCCACAGAAATAGCTTTTGGTAAAAAGCGAGGTCAGCAATGTCCCCAGAACATACACCGATATGATATTGCGGGTAAAAGAGAAATACCAGAAAATATTGCCAATGCCGGTTGCTGCGGCCAGAATCAACACGGTAATCAAAAGATCCTTTGCCTGTCGGACGGCCTGCGCTTTCACTGTATCGGGAGATGGCTTTTTAATGTTCATGGCAAATCCTCCCTTCTGAAGGGTATCATATCATATTTTGGGCTGTATTACCAGCGGCGAAAGCCTTCCTGCCGCTCAAATTGTGCGCGGCGGACGCCGCGCCAGAACGCATCACATCGGACACCGATAAAAACAAGAAAAAGCCCGGCAGCCAGAAACAGCAAAATCAGCAGTGCTGTTTTCAAATGAACCACTTCCCTTGGAAAACGATCAGATATGAAAGCACCGGCTCAGGGCTTTTCCCTCGCCCAGTACCAACAGGGTGGTGTCACCGGGCAGGACTGTGTCCGAGTCGATGTTGACATCGGCAATTCCATTGCGTTTGATTCCCAGAATATTGATGCTGTATTTCTTGCGGATATTGATGTCGCCAACGGTCTTTCCAATCCATGCAGAAGGCACAGACACTTCCAGAATGGCGTGGTCGTGATCCAGTTCGATATAATCCAGCACATGATCGGAGCCGTAACGGATGGCTGCCCATTTTGCCAGCTGCTTTTCCGGGTAAATCACTTCATCTGCACCGTTGCGCAGCAGAAATTTGGCCTGCACATCCCGTTCCGCACGGGAAACAACCATTTTTGCTCCCAGCTCCTTCAGCAGGGAAGTGGTTTCGAGAGAACTTTGAAAGTTTCCGCTGATTGCCACAATGCAGACATCAAAATTGCGGACGCCCAACGCCTCCAGAAATTCCGCGTTGGTGCTGTCGCCGATCTGGGCGTTGGTCACAATGCTCAGCACTGCGTTGACGCGCTCCTCGTTTTCGTCTACTGCCATGACCTCATGGCCGAGTTTATTTAATTCTTCTGCAATATGGCGGCCAAATCGGCCCAAACCGATCAATAAAATAGCTTTCATGGGATCTACCTTTCTTTTATCCTACGGTTATTCGTTCCTGCGGCAGCCGCGCCACGCTGCTTTTGCTGCCGGAGAGTGCTGCGTAGATCATGGTCAGTCCGCCGACACGCCCAATGAACATCAAGAAAATTAAAATCCCCTGCGAGACGATCCCCAGATGAGGTGTCAACCCCAGGGACAGCCCTACGGTAGCAATGGCCGAGGTCGTCTCAAACAGGCATTCGGACAGCGGCAAGCCCTCGACGGTGCTGATGGTGAATGCCCCCGTCAGCGAAAGGACGAGATACAGTGTAAAAATGGCTGCGGCATCATGGACCGCTTTTTCTTCCATCCGCCGCCCGAACATTTCTGGGCTCTTCTGCCTGCGGAATACAGCAAAAGCATTGGCGACAAGCACCGCTATCGTTGTTGTCTTGATGCCGCCGGCAGTAGAACCCGGTGAACCGCCGATGAACATCAGCAGAATCGTAAGGCCGCGCCCGCTGCTGGACAAGGACGTGTAGTCTGCCGTATTAAAACCGGCTGTCCGGGGCGTTATGGACTGAAACAGAGAGAGCAACAGCCGCTCCTGCGGTGTGACTCCTTTGAACTCAAAAAAGAAGAAGTATAGTGTTGGCAGCAAGATCAAGAGTGCCGTCGATGTCAGAATAACTTTGCTTTGTAGCCGATAGCGATGAAAGCGGAGCCGATTGGTCCGCACGTCATCCCATGTCAGAAAGCCAATGCCGCCTATAACGATCAGGGCGGAAATCGTCAGGCTGATAACCGGGTCGGCGCGATATGCGGTCAGAGAAACAAAAGGCGTGTCGGGAGTACCCATTAAATCAAAGCCCGCATTGCAGAAAGCGGAAACGGAATGAAAAATGGCTTTCCATATCCCGGAAACGCCGAAATCCCGGCAGAAAACCGGGAGCATACAAAGTGCACCGATCCCTTCCATCACCAAAGAGCTACGGATCACAAAGCCTGTCAGCCGCACAATGCCGCCCACTTTGGGGGCGGACATGGCCTCCTGCATCCGCCCGCGCTGTGAGAGGGAAATGCGCCGACCGGATAAAAGCGAGAAAGACGCGCCGACTGTGATCACACCCAGGCCGCCGATCTGGATCAGCACCATGAGAACAGCCTGACCAAAGGCTGACCAGTGGGAAGCCGTATCCCGCACAACCAGCCCCGTAACACAGACGGCGGAGGTTGCCGTAAACAATGCCTCATGGAAAGGGGTGACGGTATGTGCTTGTGCAGAGAACGGCAGCATCAAAAGCGCTGCCCCGATAAGGATAACCATTGCAAACAGCAGAATAATGGACTGAAAGTAATTGAGCTTACAGGTTAAACGCCGATGAGATGGCAAAGAAAATCACACTCCAGCAGAATTTTCGTACAATACAGTATAGCGCCGCCTGTTTAAAGATGGTATTAAGCTTTTCTGCCGGGGTATTAAGATTGTGTTAAGACGACCGGGCTTGTTTGGTATATTTTTCCCATTGGCACTTTGAGCCTAGTGCGACTGCACCGTAGTGGTCAAACGGTGGTCAGGATCTTCCATACCCAGCACGCGGCGTTCCGGAAATATCTTGGAAAAATTGGACGATTCGCTCGTAAAAGGTTGACGCGGCTGCGTTCGGGGGTATATCATATTTGTATAGAACCTTGCGCGGAGGGAGGAACGCACGGTGATCCGAATCGGCATTGTGGACGATGAAAAACAAGAAAGAGACCAACTGAAACAGGCGCTGGCGCGGTTTAGCGCGGAGAACGGCACAGAACTGAACGTACAGGAGTTTGACTGCGCGGCAGTCTATCTGGCGGCGCAAGACCGTGATTTTGACATTTTATATCTCGACATTGATATGCCGCAGATGTCCGGCATGGAACTGGCCGAAAAAATCCGGGAGACAGATCAAGACGTCATCCTCATTTTCTGCACGAATTTGCAGCAATTCGCGCTGAATGGGTACAGCGTCGGCGCGCTGGGCTTTATTGTAAAGCCGATACAGTGGTACTCCTTCCATATGTATCTGACGCGGGCGCTGAAGGCGCTGCAAAAGCGCGCCGGTCAAAAGGTCACGCCGCCGCACATTGTCGTCAAGGACGGCACCATGACGCGGCTGCTGGATGCAGCGGAAATCGCCTATGTGGAGGTGCGCCAGCACGACCTGCTGTACAACCTGTGCAGCGGGGACGGTAAGACCGAAATCATCAAAAACCGCGGTTCGATGCAGGAAATCGCGGCGCAGCTGACGCCCTACGGCTTTGTACGATGCAGCGCCAGTTACCTTGTGAACCTGCGCTGTATCACGGCGGTAAGCCGTATGAATGTCTATATCGGCGGGGCGGCACTGCCCATCGGGCGCACCTACAAGGACGCCTTCACCGAAGCATTCTCTCGATATATGGCAAAAAAGGAGTGGGAAGACCCGTGCCGGTCATAAATTGGATACTGATCCAGCAAGTCCAGCTGGGTATGATTCTATGCGCCTGCCTGTTTGTCCCGTGGGGGCAGCGCCGCAGCTGCTTCGTTCCGCGGCTGGCGGCGGGTGTATGGGGCTTTCTCGCACTGACGGACACCCTGACATTTCTGCCGCAGTGGGCAAAACTGCTGCTATATACGGCGCTGCTGTTTGGTCTGATATGGTTCAGCTTTGACTGCAGCCCGCTGCACGCCCTGTTTTATACAACCTGTGCCTACGCGGTGCAGCACATTACCAGTAAGCTGGCCTATATGCCCATTAATTGGCTGCTTCAGCATGGGCGCAGGGACAGGCTCGTCAACTTTGTTATTCTGCTTTTCAGCAGCCTTGTGGTCTGTCTGGTCATCTACCGGTTGCTCACCCGGCGCATCTGGCGCGGGCGCCTGCTGTTTGACAATGTCAAGACCGTGCTTTACTCCGGCTTTTTCCTGATTGCCGCAGTCTACCTGAGTGTTGTACTGGAGGATGTCCTGGACAGCAGCGCAGAGTCCTACCTGACCGCCTATCTGGCGCTGAATGCGTTCTGCATCCTGTTTGCCATCACGATTCTGGCACTGGAATTTTCAAATTGCAGCATCAAAAGTCTGGAACACGAGAATAAAATGCTGGAGCATCTGCTGGAATGTGACAAGCAGCAGTATGAACAGGCAAAAAAGGACATGGAAAAAATCAACATCCGCTACCATGACCTGAAACAGCAGTATTCCCGCGCCACAGATGAGGAACGCGCCCGTCTGGAAGAAGAAATGGACAACCTGAACCTGCGCTATCTCACCGGGAATAAGGCGCTGGACATCACACTGACCCAAAAGTCGGCACTCTGCGGGCAGGCAGGTATTCAGCTGGTCTGCTCGGCAGACGGCAGCTGTCTGGAGGATATGAAACACTACCACATCTACTCCCTGCTGGGCAATGCGCTGGACAATGCCATTGAGTGTCTGACGCAGGTAAACGATGCGTCTAAGCGGGTCATCACACTGGACATCAGCCGCTGCCGTGACATGGCGGTCATCCGCGTGCAGAATTACACCCCCGCACCGCCGACGCTGCGGGACGGCGCTATCGTCACAACCAAGCAGGATACCGAGGAGCATGGCTACGGCATAAAAAGCATCAAAAGCATTGCCGAGCTGTACGGCGGCACGGCAGACTGCTTTGTGGAGGACTCGATTTTTTACCTGGTGGTTACCTTCCCCTGCGGGAAAAGCCAAAAAGAAACTGCATAACCCAAAAGCGACTGCCGAAAGGCGGCCGCTTTTCTTCGTTGTCATTTGTGCCGTGTTTTTTGACATTTACGCCAACTGCATTGACCCGGTCAACGCTTCCCTTTATGATAGCTTTGTGAAAAAGATACGAAAAGCTTCTGCAAAAGGGAAGTGCACAGCCCTTGGCAGCAAGCGCATCGGATCATTCATCTGTGACAGTTTAGGAAGGAGAAAAACCTATGGCACAAAAGGAAACCTCAAGCAAGTCCCGCCGTTGGCTGGGCTTGTCCGGCGCGGCTGTGCTGGTGGCCAACCTTGTCCTGACCGGAACGACTATTGCGTTCCAGCAGGAAGGCGAAGTCAACCATGCACTCGGCATCGAAGGCGCTGGCGCATCTTACGGCGGCACGGAGTTCTCCGCTGACGGCACCCTGTCTGACGCAAGCTACGAAAAGTACATCGAAGCCGCTTATCAGTTCTGTGAGCAGGAAGAAGAAGAGGGCAGCGTGCTGCTCTACAACCGCAACAACGCCCTGCCGCTTTCCGAGTCTGAGCGCAACGTCACGGTCTTTGGCCGCGGCAGCATCGACCCGGTGTTCCGCAGCACCGCAGGCGGTTCCTCCACAAACCCGGATTACCAGAAAACCCCCGTTGACGCCCTGCAGGATGCCGGCTTCAACGTGAACCAAACCGTGCTGGACGCCTACGCTTCCGCCGAAGCGCCGAAAGCAAGAAGCGTTTCCAGCGTGGGCGAATATGACCCGGCGCTGTTCACCGGCAGCGTCACCGACTCGTTTGCGTCCTATGGTGATGTCGCGTTTGTTACGCTGTCCCGCTTTGCCACCGAGGGTAACGACCTTGCGATGGTCAACGACGAGGGCAAGCGTATGCTGGAGCTGGACGACAACGAGAAAGCGATCTTCCAGAAAATCAAGGATTCCGGCAAATTCAAGAAAACCGTCGTCTTGCTGAACTCCGTCTTTGCGATGGAGATGGACTGGCTGGACGAGTACAATGTTGACGCTGTGCTGTGGGTCGGCAACCCCGGCTTCTACGGTATGCCCGGCGCCATCCGCGTTGTGACCGGTGAGGTCAACCCCTCCGGTCACACCACCGCCACCTTTGCCGCCAACTCCCTGTCCGCGCCCAGCGCCGAAAACTTCGGTCTGCACGCCTACAACTACGGCAGCAAAACGCCCCGCGCGGCAGGCGACAGCTTTGTCAGCTATAACGAGGGCATCTATGTCGGCTACCGCTACTACGAGACCCGCTACGAGGACACCATCCTCGGTCAGGGCAACGCCGATTCCGCGGTTGGCACCAAAGCCTCGACCGATGGCTGGAACTACGCTGAGGAGGTCTGCTTCCCCTTCGGCTACGGTCTGTCCTACACGACCTATGAGTACAGCCTTGACAAACTGGACTACAACAGCGACACCGACACCTTCACGGCGACCGTCACGGTGAGCAACACCGGCGATAAGGACGGCAAGGCTACGGTGGAGCTGTACGGACAGTCCCCCTACACCGACTACGACAAGCAGAACAACGTCGAAAAGTCCTCGATCCAGCTGCTGGGCTATGACAAAATCGACGTGGCCGCAGGTGCATCCGAGACTGTCACGGTCGATGTGCCCGGCTACTTCCTTGCGTCCTATGACGCCAACGGCGCGAAGGGCTACATCCTCGATGCGGGCGATTACTACTTCGCCGTCGGCAACGGCGCACACGAGGCACTGAACAATGTGTTGGCCGCCAAGTGCGGTGACGCCGTTGCGGGCAAGCTGATCGATCAGGACGGCAATGTCGTCACCGGCAACACCGCCGCTGTGGCCACTTGGACCGCCCCCAACACCGAGGTCGATACCGAAAAGTACCGCAAATCCCGTTACAACAGCGATGTGGAAGTCACGAACACCTTCGACGACGCCGATGTGAACTACTGGGCGAACGACGACGAAAAAATCACCTACCTGTCCCGCAGCGCGTGGGATACGACCTACCCCACCACGCTGGAGACCCTGACGGTCAACGATAAGCTGTACAACGGTCTGAATATGCAGACCTACGTCAAGGCGGCCGACGCCAAGAGCGTTTCCGACTTCAACCTCGGCGTGGAGCTGGATGAGAAGATCAACTTCAGCGATATGATCGGCGTTGCCTTCGACGACCCGAAGTGGAACGACTTCCTTTCTCAGCTGACGCTGAGCGATCTGCTCATCAACATGGGCGACTCCAAGGGCATCAAGGCTGTCAAGGCTGTCAACAAGCCCGGCTGCACCATCGTCGATGGTCCCGAGGGCATGAATGGTCAGTTTAAGTACGGCGACCGCCGCAACTGCACCGGCTGGGCTACGCTGCCCATCGTCGGCGCAACCTGGAACCACGATGTGCAGACCCGCTTTGGCGAGATGTACGGCGAGGATGCGCTGTATGCGTCCATTCCCATCGCCTACGCGCCCGGCGCGGACACCCTGCGCTCTCCCTACTCCGGTCGTACCTCTGAGTATTTCTCCGAGGACGGCGTTCTCAGCTACTATGCTGCCAAGGCCGTTTCCCGCGGTATGCGCAACAAGGGTCTGATCGGCACGGTCAAGCACTTCTTCCTGAACGAGCAGGAAGCCGGTCGTCAGGGCATCTCCACCTTTGCGAACGAGCAGGCCATCCGCGAGATCTATATGCGCGCCTTTGAGGGTTCCCTTGCTGAGGGCGATTCTCTCGGCGTTATGACCGCTTACAACCGTATCGGCGTTATGTACGCTGCTGCCAACCAGGGCATCCAGCACATCCTGCGCGACGAGTGGAACTACGGCGGCTACATCATCGACGATGCGCTGACCGCGTCCGAGTATTCCTCCGCCCCCGAAATGCTGATGGCGGGCAACAACATCTTCTGCCTGGATACCGCCCGCCCGACCGAAATCGAGAAGCTGATCACCAGCACCGATGACGGCGACCTGCTGCAGAAGGTCATCGACTCCAACCATTATCTGTACTACGTCATGCTGCAGTCCTCTATGGGCGGCTCCGGCGCGGAGGACGTTGTCGTTTCCGACGCGGCCCCGTGGTGGCAGACGACCCTGCGCGCTCTCGATGTTGTGTTCTGCGCACTGGCCGTTGCCGCTGTCGTGATGTATGTGCTGCATACCTACACGGACGTTTTCTCCGAGGAAAAGCGGAAGAATCGTGCCGCCAAAAAGAATTGATGGAGGTGGAACCTGATGAATAAAGGCTTGAAAAATAAAGGGCTGGGCAGCTGGTTCTGCCTTGCCGCAGCGCTGGTCGCGCTGATCACCGGCATTGTATTCCTGCTCACACAGGCCACGGCCGCCCCTCTGGGTCACTCCGGCACGATGGCCGGCGTGGTGCTGCTGGTCGGTGCTGCCGCTTCGCTCGTTTTCTTCTTTGTTTCCGTTCCGTTCAGCGCGCTGATTCAGGCGGTCATTTATAACATTGCCCTGTATCTTGTCGTTGTGCAGTTGTATTTCGTCTTTGCCGATGTCATCAACCACGTTACCTTTGCGGGCGGCAACGCCGGTCTGTGCGTGTTTTATATGGTCGGCACTTTCATTGCCTGCCTGCTCAGTGTGATCGCCTGCTTCTGCAAGCAGACAAAAACCGGCGAGGCAAAAGCCACCGGAAAACAGTTTGCTGCCGCCGGTGCGGTGGTCGTGGTCGCTGCGGTCTGCGTGGGCGGTTTCTCCCTGCAGAGCAGCAGCCTGCCCTCGGCCGACAATGCGGAGGTTGCCCCCGATGCGGCGCAGACTTCTGCCGATGGTCCCGTTATGAACTACAACGATAACGAGTATGTTTCCAAGACGCTGGATGACCTGATTGCCATCCCGCAGGAAACCTGGGAAGCCAAGGAGCCGAACGGGGAAGTCGCCTACTTCTTCGAGGGTCAGTACACCGAAGGCTTCGGCACCATCGTGGATCCGGCCTGTCTGGATATGTACTGCTACACCGACGGTTCGATGTGGGGTTCCTTCAGCGGTCCCAGCACCTCCGTGGGCGGCGACTCTATCTCCCATGTTTACGGCTACTGGTACAACTACGATGAAAACGGCGAGAAGAACTTCGTCATTCATCTGCTGGGCAATCAGGACGCCGACGGCACTGTGCGCCCCACCAATGTGGATGGCGGCGCGGATGCGGATATCTTCGTCTTTGACACCGACCACGGCGCATACAGCATGGAAGCCAGCCTGAGCTATGGCGTTATGGGCGGTAGGATCACCCGCAACATCAACATCTACGGTCAGCCCTATGCCCCTGCCAAGAGCCTGACGATCGATGCCTCCAACCTGCGCACCTTCTACACGGGTGACACCTTCAACCCGGGCGAGCTGGTTGTGACGGCTACCCGCGCCAACGATGCGGAGGAGTCCATCTGGGGCGGTCGCTTGACCTTCACCGGTTACGACAGCGACACCACAGGCACCAAGACCGTGACGGCCTCCTTCCTGGGTGCGACCGCTACGTTTGAAGTACAGGTCGAGGATCTGGTCACCGAGCAGTACACGGGCAGCTATGAGCTGGTGCAGGGCGAAACGCCCACCGCAACGGATGCCGTGCTGCTGGTGGATTACTCCCACAAGGTCTGCACGCTGACTGCCGCCGACGGCTCTGCAGCCATCACCGGTACGCTGGTGGATGTGCAGGACGATGCCCTTACCCTGACCCTGAACGGCAGCGATGCCCTGACGGTGCCCATCACCGAGGGCGAGGACGGCAGCAAGCAGCTGACCATCCCTGCCCATGACGAAACCGTCTCCGGCTGGGGCTACAGCAACACCTACTCCATCAACGAGGCTGTGGTCACGCTGGCGGCAGAGTAAGCGTCCATTGCCCCTGATGAAACATAACGGTACTTGCTGAATGAAAGCCGCGTCTGATGTCTGCTTGCAGGCGTTGGACGCGGCTTTTCTTATGAGAAGGGAAAAATATATGCAAAATACAGAACTTTTGCTGAAAAAATTGACCTTGGAAGAAAAATGCGCGCTGCTTTCCGGCGCGGAAACCTTCAAAACGCGGGGTATGCCCGAACACGGCATCCCGCAGATCTGGCTGTCGGACGGTCCCCACGGCTTGCGCAAGCAGGCAGGCGAGAGCGACCACTTGGGGCTGAATCCCAGCGTTCCCGCCACCTGCTTCCCCACGGCGTCGGCTGTTGCAAACAGCTGGGATGCCGCGCTGGGCGAGGAAATCGGCGCAGCCTTGGGCGAGGAAGCTGCCGCGCAGGAAGTGTCGGTGGTGTTGGGACCGGGGCTTAACATGAAGCGCAACCCGCTGTGCGGGCGCAGCTTTGAGTATTTCTCCGAGGACCCGTATCTCGCGGGCAAGCTGGCGGCGGGATATATTCGCGGCATCCAGTCCAAGGGCGTAGCCGCCTGCCCGAAGCACTTTGCCGTCAACAGTCAGGAAACGCGGCGTATGGCTTCGGATTCCATCGTGGACGAGCGCACCCTGCGGGAAATTTACCTGACCGGGTTTGAAATTGCCGTCAAAGAGGGGCATCCCCGCAGCATTATGTCGTCCTACAATCTTGTGAACGGTACATATGCCAACGAGAATAAGCACCTGCTCATGGAGATCCTGCGCGGTGAGTGGGGCTTTGATGGCGCGGTCATCACCGACTGGGGCGGAAGCAACGACCACGCGCTGGGTGTGAAAAACGGCTCCACGCTGGAAATGCCCGTGCCCGGCGGGGACAGTGTGCGCGAACTGCTGGCGGCGGTGGAAAGCGGGAAAATCTCTGAATCCGACATCGACGCCCGCTTGTCAGAGTTGCTGCCGCTGGTGTTTGATACCAAGGCTGCGCTGGACGCTGCCCCGCGCGAGTTTGATGCGGCAGCCCATCATGCGCTTGCCCGCCGCGCCGCCGAGGAAAGCCTTGTGCTGCTGAAAAACGAGGGCGCTTTGCTGCCGTTGGCGGCGGGTACCAAGGTGGCTGTCATCGGCGACTTTGCCAAAAATCCGCGCTATCAGGGCGCAGGCTCCAGCATGGTGAACTCGACACAGGTGGATGTGCTGCTGGATAAGCTGATCGACTCCGAGTTGAACGTTATCGGGTATCAGCAGGGCTTTGACCGCCACGGTAAGCCGGATGCTGCTTTGCAGAAATCTGCCTGCGAACTGGCGACACAGGCAGATACAGTTATTTTGTGCATGGGTCTGGATGAAATCGCCGAGAGTGAGGGTCTTGACCGCAGCAATCTGCGCCTTGCGCAAAATCAGGTGGATCTGCTGCAGGCTGTGGCGGCCGTCAACCCGAAAATTGTCGTGGTATTGTACAGCGGCAGCGTAGTCGAAACGCCGTGGCTGGACAACTGCCAAGCCCTGTTGTACGCCGCCTTAGGCGGTCAGGCAGGGGCGGGAGCCGTTGCGGATGCACTGGCGGGCAAGGTCAACCCCTGCGGCAAGCTGGCAGAAACATGGCCGTTGGCCTACGCCGACGTACCCAGCGCCGCCGACTTTGCCACCCGCCGCAAGACTGTGGAGTACCGCGAGGGGCTGTACATCGGCTACCGCTACTTTACCACGGCGGAAAAAGCTGTGCGCTTCCCGTTTGGTTATGGCATGAGTTACACGACGTTTGCGTACAGCGATATGGCTGCCGATGAACAGGGGGTCAGCCTTACCGTAACGAACACCGGCAGTGTGGCAGGTACGGAAATCGTGCAGCTGTATATTGCTAAAAAGAGCAGTGAGCTTTTCCGTCCTGCTAAGGAATTGAAAGGCTTTGCCCGCGTAACGCTTGCCCCCGGCGAGAAACAGCGCATCACCATCATGCTGGACGATAAGGCGTTCCGTTTCTGGAATGTCAAGGCTAACCGCTGGGAAATCGAGGGCGGCGAGTACGAGCTGCTTGTCGGCGCAAGCGTGGAGGACATTCGGCTGTGCGAGAAAATC
This sequence comes from Gemmiger sp., assembly GCF_057431175.1. Taxonomy (NCBI): domain Bacteria; kingdom Bacillati; phylum Bacillota; class Clostridia; order Eubacteriales; family Oscillospiraceae; genus Gemmiger; species Gemmiger sp. Next base: position 92,668 of record NZ_DBMDDV010000007.1, read on the forward strand.
TCCGTACATGGAACGGCTACCGTGCATCCGTATGAAGATGTGGACTTGGATTGCTATTATAAGGGCAATGTGCTGAGCGTTTCCGATGCGGACTTTGAAAAGCTGCTGGGGCATCCCATCCCGAACGGCAAAACCAAAATTGACCGCAATCTGACCTTGGGCGAACTGAACCACGCCCGCAGCCCGCTGGGCTGGCTTGTCTGGCTCGTGCTGACGATCCTGCTGGATGTCAGCTATAAACGCGGCAAGCCGGACCTGAACATTTTGTTCCAGTACAATATGCCCCTTCGCGCCTTGGCAAAGATGACGAACGGCGCCATCAGCATGGGCATGGTGGACGGCATTGTCATGGAATTGCAGGGCTTCTGGATCCTGGGTCTTGTGCGGGTGATTTATGAAGCAATTAAGAATGTGGTGCTGAATGCGCAGATGGAAAAGCGTCTGCGCGGCGCTTGATGGAGGTTGCATTATGCAGTTTTGGAATAATTTCGCGGCAAAACACCCCGCCGCAGCCAAGTGGGTGCGCGAGGGCGGTCTGTTCGTCATCGTGTCGAATCTGATTACCGTGTTCAAGTATCTGCTGCTGCAATTTTTGCCCGCTGCGTTCAGCAGTCTGCCGGTGGTGGATTTCGGCTGGCCCGGCGTGGATGTGACCCTGTTTGGGGAAACCTTCAAGTGGAACATCCTCGGCTACGATGCCGCCCACGGCGGTCTGCCGTACTTCTGCGCGTATATGATCGCCATGGTCATTGGCGAGTGCATCAACTTCCCGATCCAGCGCAATTTCGTGTTCCGCAGCAAGGGCAATTTAGGCAAGCAGATCGCGTGGTATGTGTTGGCGTTCTGCGTCATTACCTGCATCGTCAACTCCATCAACTGCGTGTGGGTCGCCGTAGCCGGGCTGCTGGTGCCGGACTTTATTTATAACATCGGCACGACGGTTTTGAACGGCGGCGTGTCTATGGTCATTTTCTTCTTTGTCAACAAAATCATCTTCCCTGAAAGCGGGAAGTGATTCTGAAACCAAAATAACATCAAACCAAAAAGCGCATTGCAAAAGTACATTGCGATGCGCTTTTTTGTGCGCCCGAAGGGATTCGCCAAGCCGCGCCCTAGAAACGCCCCACCGGGGCGTTTCTGCCCCGCGGGACGCAAAGCGCGGGGCGCGGGCTGTTCGAATCCGCTCTTTTGCTGCTCCATAAAATCCATGCAAAACAAAAAGAGTAGCACCCCATCCGGGTGCGGGATGGTGGTCGAGCCGTGCGACTTTATAGGCTGGGAGAAGAATACGATCTTGCAGCCATAGATGACAGACTGCAGGAAAACTACTTGTTGTATGGACCAAGGTTGTATGAGCTGAAACACCCACCCCGGCAGTATACGCCGAAACGATATCGCCCCAAGGATACCTATGCAGGAAAAGGCATCCTCCAAATTTTCCTCGAGGTATTCTTCGGGGAATCCCAGATGCACCGCTTGTATCTGTACTAATGGAAGGCCGATGAATCCCTGCACATTTACCTATCGCTTTAAGTTGATATTGAAAGCAAACAACTTGCCACTGAATTTGAATGTGCATAGCTTGCGGCATACGAACGCCAGCTTGCTGATTGCACAAGGCGTGGATGTACGAACGGTTGCCAGCCTGCTTGGTCATGTACAGGCCAGCACAACGCTGCTGCACTGCATGGCTGATGGTGCCGGTGCCGGCAACAGCCGTGACATAGCGAAGTTGTTGAAGGGTCACGGCAGTTTCCTTTCTGCGTGTTTTTTCTATCCTACCGCAGAGCCGCCAAAAACGCAACGTATTTTCTTCTTTGAAATACCAAACGAACATTGCCGGCATATCCAAGATACATTTTACCCGTCCTGCAATTTCCCTTATAATAGCACCGCAGTCTTGAAACGGCTGCAACATTCCCATATCACAAAGGAGGCTTTCCGGTATGGGACAACGGAAAAGTGAGATCATCAAAAATCACATGGAAGTCTACTGGCACGACTATGCGTCGGCCAGCAAGGGCATCCCCATTACCGAGGCGGGGCTTGTGGAAAAATCCTCCGTCATTGGACGCACCGGGCTGATGCTGCTGGAATGCGGCACCGGCGCATGGCGTGTCCGAAGCTCTATGAACACCCTTTCGCGGGAGCTGGGAGTCACAACAACAGCGGACATCGGCCTGTTGTCAATTGAGTTCACCTGCTTTGATGGTGACCAGTGTTATACCCAGTCACTCTGTCTGACAAACACGGGCGTGAATACCTCCCGGCTGAACCGGCTGGAGCATTT